>NZ_ANKP01000138.1:0-20740 GCF_000319775.1 Cupriavidus sp. HMR-1 | reverse complement strand
CAGGCTCGGCAGGTCGCGCTTCTTGCGCGCGGCTGCCACCTCATCGGCCTTCACGGCCAGGATCTTTTCCAGGATGTCGGACTTGGCTGACATGGGGGCTCACTTGAATTGCTGGGTGGCGCGCACGAACTGGTCGAGCTTCTCGCGAGCGGCGCCACTGGCGATGGCTTCGCGCGCGCGGCGGATACCATCCTCGATCGAACTGGCCACATTGGCCGCGTAGAGCGCGGTGCCGGCGTTCAGCGACACGATTTCGCGCGGGGTGCCGGGCACATCGCCCAGCGCTTCCAGCAGCATTTCCTTCGACTCGACGGCGTCTGCCACCTTCAGCCCGCGGTTCGAGATCATCGACAGGCCGAAGTCTTCAGGATGGATCTCGTACTCGCGCACTTCGCCGTCCTTGAGTTCGCCCACCAGCGTTGCCGCGCCGAGCGATACCTCGTCCATGCCGTCCTTGCCATAGACCACGATCGCATGTTGCGCGCCCAGGCGCTGCATCACGCGCACCTGGATGCCGACCAGGTCCGGATGGAACACGCCCATCAGGATGTTCGGCGCATCGGCGGGATTGGTCAGGGGGCCGAGAATGTTGAAGATGGTGCGCACGCCCATTTCCTTGCGGATCGGCGCCACGTTCTTCATGGCCGGATGATGGGTCGGGGCGAACATGAAGCCGATGCCGGTCTGCTCGATGCACTGGCCTACCTGCTCCGGCGTCAGCATGATGTTCACGCCCAGCGCCTCGAGCACGTCGGCGCTGCCGGACTTCGACGACACGCCACGGTTGCCATGCTTGGCGATCTTCGCGCCAGCGGCAGCGGCGACGAACATCGACGCGGTGGAAATGTTGAACGTGTGCGAACCGTCGCCGCCGGTGCCGACGATATCCACGAAGTTCTCGCGGTCCTTGACGATCACGTGATTGGCGAACTCGCGCATCACCTGTGCCGCTGCGGAGATCTCGCCGATCGTCTCCTTCTTGACGCGCAGGCCGGTCAGGATGGCGGCGGCCATCACGGGGGACATCTGCCCCTGCATGATCTGCCGCATCAGGTGCAGCATTTCGTCGTGAAAGATCTCGCGGTGCTCGATGCAGCGCGTCAGTGCTTCCTGCGGCGTGATGGACATGGCGGATTCTTGGGCAGAGTGTGCGGCGAAAGCGGAAAAATCTGTGCGCCTCATCGTGGCGCCTTGATGAAGTTGGCCAGCAGCGCATGGCCGTGTTCGGACAGGATCGATTCCGGATGGAACTGCACACCCTCGACGGCCAGCGTCTTGTGGCGCACACCCATGATCTCGCCGTCCGGCGTCCAGGCGGTGACAGCCAGGCAATCGGGCAGCGTTTCGCGCTCGATGGCCAGCGAATGATAGCGCGTCACGTCGAAGTGTTTGGGCAGCCCGGCGAAGACGCCTTCCTGCGTGGTCTCGATCGTGCTGACCTTGCCGTGCATCACCTGCTTGGCGCGGATCACCTTGCCGCCGAACGCCTCGCCGATGGCCTGGTGGCCCAGGCACACGCCCAGCAGCGGAATCTTGCCCGCGAAGTGTTGCAGCACGGGCACCGAGATGCCGGCCTCGTGCGGGCTGCACGGCCCCGGCGACACGCAGATATGGTCGGGCTTGAGCGCTTCGATTTCCTCGATCGTGATCTCGTCGTTGCGGAAGGTCCGCACATCGGCGCCTAGTTCGCCGAAATACTGCACCAGGTTGTAGGTGAACGAGTCGTAGTTGTCGATCATCAGCAGCATGTTCGTTTCTCCTGTTCCTGGGCTCAGAGGTCGGCGTCCAGACCGTCCTGGACCTGTTCGGCGGCGCGGATCACGGCGCGTGCCTTCGCTTCGGTTTCCCTCCATTCGGCTTCGGGGTCCGAATCCGCCACGATGCCGGCCGCGGCCTGCACATAGAGATTGCCGTCCTTGATCACACCGGTGCGGATGGCAATGGCCAGATCCATCTCGCCACCGAACGACAGGTAGCCCACGGCGCCGCCGTAGATGCCGCGCTTGCGCGGTTCCAGTTCATCGATGATTTCCATCGCGCGCACCTTCGGCGCGCCGGACAGTGTGCCGGCCGGGAACGTGGCGCGCAGCACGTCGAGGTTGCTGATGCCGTCGCGCAGCGTGCCTTCCACGGAACTGACAATGTGCTGCACGTGCGAGTACTTCTCGATCACCATCTTGTCGGTGACCTTGACCGAACCCGTTTCCGCGATGCGGCCGATGTCGTTGCGAGCCAGGTCGATCAGCATCACGTGCTCGGCGATCTCCTTCGGATCGTTGAGCAGTTCCGTGGCCAGTTGGGCATCGCGCTCGGGGGTGCTGCCGCGCGGGCGGGTGCCGGCCAGCGGGCGGATCGTGACGATGCGGGCATTCTGCGTGTCGCCGTTGGCCTGGGCGCCGCCGACCTTTCGGGTCTCCTGGCGCACCAGGATTTCGGGCGAGGCGCCCACCACCTGGAAATCGCCGAAGTTGTAGAAGTACATGTACGGCGACGGATTCAGCGAACGCAGCGCGCGGTAGAGCGACAGCGGCGAGTCCCGATACGGCTTCATCAGGCGCTGGCCCACCTGCACCTGCATCATGTCGCCGGCCATGATGTATTCCTTGGCCTTGTGCACGGCGGCCAGGTAGTCGGGCTTGGCGAATTCGCGATAGACCTCGGTCAGCACGGAGGGGCTCGTCACCGGCACATCCACGGGTTGGCGCAGCTTCATGCGCAGTTCGCGCAGGCGCTGGCGGGCGCGGGAATAGGCTTCCGGCGTGGTCGGGTCGGCGTAGACGATCAGGTAGAGCTTGCCGGACAGATTGTCGATGACCGCCAGTTCCTCGCACAGCAGCAACTGGATATCGGGCAGGCCGAGGTCGTCCGGCATCTGGGTGTCGGCCAGCTTCTTTTCGATATAGCGGACCGCGTCATAGCCGAAGTAGCCGGCCAGACCACCGCAGAAGCGCGGCAATCCGGGGCGCAGTGCCACCTTGAAGCGGCTTTCGAACTCGGCGATGAAATCGAGCGGGTTGCCTTCGTGCGTCTCCACGACCTTGCCGTCGGTGACCACTTCGGCACGGTGCCCGTAGGCGCGCAGCAGCGTGCGGGCATGCAGGCCGATGAAGGAGTAGCGGCCGAAACGCTCGCCCCCGACCACCGATTCCAGCAGGAATGTGTTCACGCCACGCGTTTGCGACTGGGCCAGCTTCAGGTACAGCGACAGCGGGGTTTCCAGGTCGGCCAGCGCCTCGGCGATGATGGGAATGCGGTTGTATCCCTGGTCGGCCAGCGATTTGAATTCCAGTTCGGTCATGTCGATCCTCTTCTTGCGGCGCCCGCCACGATGGTCGGGTTCAGGCGGCGCCGCGTGTGTCGTCGGCAGGGGGAGGGCTGGAGAAGTTGCGGCAACCCGCCCCGGGAGCGGACCGTGTAGCACACGCGTTTGACGCACGCGCGCACACGGCCGAAGGCGTGGCGTGCGGCGCGTTCATGAGCTAACCGTAGCACACAGGCATCTGGGCTACGGCGCTGGCGGAAGGATCTGCCGGAGACGTCGGTCGACAGTGAATCTGGACCGGGCCGGCGGAGCTTGGGGGGTGACTGCGGCGGACTTAATAAGTCCCGATGTATCCCCGCAAGCCCGTCAGGAAACTCGCGAACGCACTTTACGCCTGTTCAAAGGCGCGCCAGCGACGCCAGGGCCAAGCCTGCCGATCACTGCCAAGAAAGTTGCGTTTGCGGTTGAGGAACATTGAATGGTGTTCAGCCGGGTTTAGCGGTGTGTTGCCCGATGTGCGGCAAGAAGCGCAGCCACGCGGGCAATGTCGGGGACTATACCATCGGCGTCGACGTCTTGTACAGGATTGCCATGGTTGTAGCCATATGGCATCAAGAGCACTCCCATGCCCGCCGCACGAGCCGCCCGCGCATCATTTTCGGAGTCGCCGATGGCCAGCACGGCCTCCGGATCGACCCGGAATGCCTCGGCCACCTTGAGCAGTGGATACGGATCGGGTTTGCGCAGGGCGAACGCGTCGCCGCCGTAGACCAGATCGAAATACTGGGCCAGGCCGGTACGGGCCAGCAGCGGCTCGGTGAAGTTCCACGGCTTGTTGGTCACGCAGGCCATGCGCAGGCCCATCGCCTTGAGCGCCGTCAGGCCCTCGCGGACATTCGGGTAGACGTTCGAAAACTGGCCGTTGATCCGCACGTACTCGCGGTCGTACAGCGCGTAGGCATCAGCGAACAGCCCGTTCGCGTGCAGCGGCGAGAAACGCGCGTCCAGCACGCGGCGGATCAGGTTCTCCGAACCCTTGCCGACGAAGCTGACAATGTCCTCCTGGGACATCGGCTCGACCGGGCCCAGGTTGGGATGCTTGTGCGCCAGGGCCAGCAGCATCGCGTTGACGGCGGCGTGAAAATCGCCAGCGGTGTCGACCATGGTGCCATCGAGGTCGACGATCACCGCCCGGATGGCGTGCCAGTCCGTGCGGCGCAGTATTTCGAGACTCATGCGCGTGACTTCCCTGCCTGATTACTTGCCAACCGTGGCCAATTCGGCCCGCAGCGCGCCGATGACGCCCTTGTAGCCGCCGTCGGCGTCCGGCTTGCCGAATACGGCGGAGCCCGCCACGAACGTATCCGCGCCAGCCGCGGCGATCTCGGCGATGTTGTCCACCTTCACGCCACCGTCCACCTCCAGCAGGATCTGGCGGCCCGTGCGCGCGGTGTACGCGTCGATGCGCTGGCGCACGGCGCGCAGCTTGTTCAGCGTCTCGGGAATGAAAGACTGGCCGCCGAAGCCCGGGTTCACGGACATCAGCAGGATCACGTCCAGGCGGTCCATCACGTGGTCCAGGTAGTGCAGCGACGTGGCCGGGTTGAACACCAGGCCGGCCTGGCAGCCGTTGTCGCGGATCAGCGCGAGCGAGCGGTCGATATGGTCGCTGGCCTCGGGGTGGAATGTGATGATGTTGGCGCCGGCGCGGGCAAAGTCCGGGATGATGCGATCCACCGGACGTACCATCAGGTGCACGTCGATCGGGGCGGTGACGTGCGGGCGGATCGCCTCGCAGACCAGCGGCCCCACGGTCAGGTTGGGCACGTAGTGGTTGTCCATCACATCGAAATGGATCCAGTCAGCGCCGGCTTCGGTGACGCGGCGCACTTCCTCGCCCAGGCGGGCAAAGTCGGCGGACAGGATGGATGGGGCAATGCGGAAGGTGGGGCTGCTCATGATATTCGGGCGGGCTGAAGGCGGAATGGGCGGTATTTTACGCCGGTCGGGCCCCCGGAGTCGGGACGAACGCCTGGCCGGGCCGCTTGCCCCTGCCATGGCCTTGCCGCACAATGCGCAACACCCGGCCGCCGCGCGGCCTGCCGACCCTTCTTACCACGTCGATACATGAGCGAGTACGCATTTTCCGTGGCCGTGCGCACGCAGTACATGCCGGACCAATCGGACCCAGACCGTGGACGCTACGCGTTCGCCTACACCATCACGATCCACAACACCGGCGAAGTCGCCGCGCAGCTGATCTCGCGCCACTGGATCATCACCGACAGCGACAACTCGACGCAGGAAGTCTCGGGCCTGGGCGTGGTCGGCCATCAGCCGCTGCTCAAGCCGGGCGAGCACTTCGAGTATTCGAGCTGGGCGACGATCTCCACCCCGGTGGGATCGATGAAGGGCGATTATTTCTGCGTGGCCGAAGACGGCCACCGTTTCGAGGTGCCGATTCCCGAATTCGCGCTGGTGCTGCCCCGAATGCTGCACTGAACCGCCGCACGGCGGGAACTAGGCCTCGGGCGGCGTGTCTGCATCCGTCGAGGTCTGCTTGGCGCGGGACGGATGGTCCTCCGGCGCGCGCGTGGGGCGCGGATTCTTCTTGGCGGTGCTCATCGTCCAGACCACGATGAAGATCAGCAACAGCAGCGCCACGCCGGCTTCGGCGGCAAGTAGCAGGGTAGGGTGGTTTTCGAAGAACTGGCTCATCGCGAAGGGGTCAGTCGACGGATCGGGTTGAGATTGTAGGACATGCGCGGGGTTGTGGACTGTCTGACCGCCGGCCGTGTCCGCGAAGAATGGACAAGATGGCAAATCAGTATTCCCTGCGCGCGCCCCGCGCGTCGTCGAGCAACACTTCCTGGCGCGGCTGGCTTGCCTTGACGGGCGCTGCCGCGCTACTGGCCGGCTGCATGAGCGGTCCGCCCCCGCGTATCGAAGGTCCGGGCGGCGTCCCGGGCGGGAAGGCACCTGCGACCTCCTCCGCGGCAGGCCGGTTGCAACCGGCAAGCTGGGCGGAAATCGGTGGCTGGAGTCAGGACGACGTGCGTGCCGCCTGGCCCGCGCTGCTGGCGAGCTGCCAGGCGCTGAAAAAGCGCGCCGACTGGAACCGCGTCTGCGCCGTTGGCCTGATGGTGGACGCCGGCGATCTCGTGGCGATGCGCGCATACTTCGAAACCAACTTCCTGCCATACCGCGTGGTCAACGTCGATGGGACGGACAACGGGTTGATCACCGGGTACTACGAACCGATCCTGCACGGCTCCCGCACGCGTCAGGGTGCGTATCAGGTCCCGCTCTATCGCCGGCCGCCGCAACTCGGCAAGGGCATGTTGCCGCCGCGCGCCGAACTGCTGCAGAACCCGGCGATGCGTGGCAGCGAACTGGCCTGGGTGGATGATCCGGTCGAAGCCGCGTTCCTGCAGATCCAGGGCTCCGGCCGCATCCGCATGGCCGATGGCACGATGATGCGTGTCGGCTACGGCGGTACCAATGACCAGCCGTTCCGCTCTTTCGGCAAATGGCTGCTCGACCGTGGCGAGATCACGCCGGCGCAGGCCACGATGCAGGGCATCAAGGCATGGGCGCGTGCCAACCCGGGACGCGTGGACGAAATGCTCAACGTCAATCCGCGCTTTGTGTTCTTCCGCGAATTGCCGCCGACCAACGAAGGACCGGTAGGCGCGCTGGGCGTGCCGCTAACGGCGGAACGCTCGATAGCAGTTGATCCCGCAACCATCCCGCTTGGCGTGCCGGTTTTCCTGTCGACCACACGGCCACTTTCCTCTGAACCGATTCAACGTCTGATGTTCGCGCAGGACACGGGCTCCGCCATCAAGGGTGGCGTGCGCGCGGACTTCTTCTGGGGCGCCGGCGACGCCGCGGGCGAGGCCGCCGGCCGCATGAAGCAGGGCGGCAGGATGTGGGTCCTGATGCCGCGCAGCTGACGTCATGTTACCGGCGGGCTACATACAGCAATGCCCGCCGTTCGAGTTAGTTCCCTGACACGTAGCAGGGTTATTCTCCTGCCCCGTTCCCCGCGTTGACTCGTGTCAATCGCGATGCAGTTCTTCTTCCCCATGATTGGAACATCTGTCGCGCGCCGCGCTCCACGCACGGTGCCGCAGCACAGCATTCCCCACTCGCTAATGAAAAATCATGAAAGCGAAATCATGGATGTTCCCCGCACTGGCGGCCATGCCGCTCTTCTTCTGGAGTGCGCACGGTAGCGCCCAGACGGCGCCGACTCAGAATCCCGAGCCGAAGCTGACTGCGGAAGAATTCAACCACGCCAGGCAGATCTATTTCGAACGGTGCGCAGGCTGCCATGGCGTGCTGCGCAAGGGCGCTACGGGCAAACCGCTGACACCCGACATCACGCGTGCCCGTGGCACCGAATACCTGAAGACGTTCATCAAGTACGGCAGTCCGGCCGGTATGCCCAACTGGGGCACCTCGGGCGATCTCACCGATCCCGAGGTCGACCTGATGGCGCGCTACATCCAGCTCGATCCTCCGACACCGCCGGAATTCTCGCTGGCCGACATCGAAAAATCGCGCAAGGACATCGTGCCCGTGGCCAAGCGGCCAACGCGCAAGATGAACAACTACAACCTGCAGAACCTGTTCTCGGTCACGCTGCGTGATTCCGGTGAGGTCGCGCTGATCGACGGCGACAGCAAGCAGATCATCAATATCGTCAAGACCGGCTACGCGGTGCACATCTCGCGCATGTCGGCGTCCGGGCGCTACCTGTACGTGATCGGCCGCGATGCGCGTCTGAACCTGATCGACCTGTGGCTGCCCAAGCCCGACAACGTCGCGGAAGTAAAGATCGGCCTCGAAGCGCGTTCGGTGGAAACCTCGAAGTACAAAGGCTACGA
Source organism: Cupriavidus sp. HMR-1 (assembly GCF_000319775.1). Taxonomy (NCBI): domain Bacteria; kingdom Pseudomonadati; phylum Pseudomonadota; class Betaproteobacteria; order Burkholderiales; family Burkholderiaceae; genus Cupriavidus; species Cupriavidus sp. HMR-1. Next base: position 12,586 of record NZ_ANKP01000138.1, on the reverse strand, counting down.
AGACAAGTACGCCGTGGCCGGCTCGTACTGGCCGCCGCAGTACGTGATCATGGAAGGTGACACGCTCAAGCCGCTGAAGGTAGTGTCCACACGCGGCATGACCGTCGACAACGAGTACCACCCCGAGCCGCGTGTCGCATCGATCGTTGCCAGCCATTTCCGTCCCGAGTTCGTCATCAACGCGAAGGAAACCGGCAAGATCCTGATGGTGGATTATTCGGATCTGAAGAACCTGAAGACCACCACGATCGATTCCGCCAAGTTCCTTCACGACGGTGGTTTCGACTCCACGGGTCGCTACTTCCTGGTGGCCGCGAACGCATCGAACAAGATCGCTGTCGTGGATACCAAGGAAGACAAGCTGGCCGCGCTGGTCGATGTCGGCAAGACCCCGCACCCGGGACGTGGCGCCAACTTCATGCATCCGAAGTTCGGTCCGGTCTGGGCCACGAGCCATCTCGGCGACGAAACCATCAGCCTGATCGGCACCGACCCTATCAACCACAAGGCGCAGGCCTGGAAGGTGGTGGAAACGCTCAAGGGTCAGGGCGGTGGCTCGCTGTTCATCAAGACCAATCCGAAGTCGCACAACCTGTGGGTGGATACGCCGCTCAATCCCGACGCGAAGCTGAACCAGAGCGTGGCGGTGTTCGATACGCAGAAGCTGGAAGACGGCTACAAGGTGCTGCCGATCGCCGAATGGGCGAACCTGAAGGGCGAAGGCGCGAAGCGTGTGGTGCAGGCCGAGTACAACCAGGCCGGTGATGAAGTCTGGTTCTCGGTCTGGGGTACCAAGGATGGCGAGTCCGCGCTGGTCGTGGTCGATGACAAGACCCGCAAGCTCAAGGCCGTGATCAAGGACCCGCGTCTGATTACCCCGACGGGCAAGTTCAACGCGCACAACACACAACACGACGTCTATTGATCAGCGGAAGGAGAATTCGCATGCATACGTCTACAGTTATCGCCGCCGTGGCACTTGCTGCCGCGCTGCCGGTTACCGCGTTTGCCAGCCAGGAACTTGCCACAAGCAAGAACTGCATGGCTTGCCACAGCGTCGACAAGAAGCTGGTCGGCCCCGCCTACAAGGACATCGCCGCGAAGTACAAAGGTGACAAGGCGGCTGCTGCGCAGCTTTCTCAAAGCATCCTGAAGGGAAGTAGCGGAAAGTGGGGCCCGATCCCGATGCCGCCCAATCAGGTCAGCGAGGCGGAAGCCAACACGTTGGCCAAGTGGGTGCTAAGCCTCTGATCCATGTTCCGACTCTCCCGCTTCATGGAGGCGCTGCGCGACGGGGGGTCGGTCCCCCCGCCGCGCCGTGCCAGTGGTCCCGTGGTGATCTGGAATCTGGTGCGGCGCTGCAATCTCAACTGCAAGCACTGTTATTCCACATCTGCCGATACGGATTTCAAGGGCGAGCTGTCGACCGGCGAAGTCATGGCCGTGCTCGACCAGCTCAAGGCGGCGCGCGTGCCCGCGCTGATCCTGTCCGGTGGCGAACCGCTGTTGCGGCCGGACCTGTACGAGATCGCCGCGCGTGCGCGCGAACTTGGATTTCATCTCTCCCTGTCGTCGAATGGTACGTTGCTCGACGCGGCACACGCTGCGCGGCTCGCTGCGGCAGGGTTCGACTATGTCGGCGTGAGCCTGGATGGCATCGAAGCCACACACGATCGCTTCCGCCGCATGAATGGCGCCTTTACCCAGGCGATAGCCGGGCTGCGCATCGCGCGCGACGCCGGCCTGCGCGTGGGTGTGCGCATGACGCTGACCGAGGCCAACGCGGCCGAGCTGCCTTCCGTGGTGGCCCTGGCCGAAGCCGAAGGCATCGACAAGTTCTATCTGTCCCACTTCAACTACGCCGGGCGAGGCCGCAGCCATCGCGACGACGACGCGCGCCACGCGGGTACACGCGCGGCGGTCGAGTGGTTGTTCGAGCATGTCTGGGCACGCGCGCAGCAGGGTAGCGCCGGGGACTTCGTCACGGGCAACAACGATGCCGATGGCGTGTTCCTGTTGTACTGGATTGCGCGCCAATGGCCCGAGCGCGTTGCAGACATGCGCGAGCGACTGGTCAACTGGGGCGGCAATGCCACGGGTGTCGGCGTGGCCAATATCGACAACCTCGGCAATGTCCACCCGGACACGATGTGGTGGCAACTCTCCCTTGGCAACGTGCGCGAGCGCCCGTTCGGCGAGATCTGGGCCGACCGCAGCCATCCGCTGATGCGTGGCCTGGCCGCCAGGCCGAGACCGTTGCAGGGCCGATGCGCGACCTGCCTGCATCGTGACATCTGCAACGGCAACACGCGCGCACGGGCCTACGCGGTCAGCGGCAATCCGTGGGCGCAGGACCCAGGCTGCTATCTCTCAGAAGCGGAGATCAGTGCGCAGCCCAATCTGGAGACAATGACATGAAGCACGCGATTCTCTGGACGTGCATGTTTGCTTCATTCGCCGCCAGCGCGGAGACGACTATCGATCCCGCCAGCATCTACAGCAGTCACTGTGCGGCGTGCCATGGCGCCGATCGTCTGGGCGGCATGGGCCCGGCGCTGTTGCCGGAAAGCCTGGAGCGGCTGCGGCCCGACGACTTGCTCGACGTGCTGCGCAACGGTCGTCCGGCCACGCAGATGCAAGGCTTCTCCAAAGAACTCGGAGATGCCACGATCAAGCAGATGGCAACCTGGCTGCGCTCCGCACCCGCGGCCACGCCGCGCTGGGAGCAGGCGGACATCGAGGCATCGCGCATCGTCTATCACGCACCCGGCACGCTGCCGGACCGGCCCGTTTTCAGCGCAGATCCTTCCAACCTGTTTCTGGTCGTCGAGGCCGGGACGCATCACGTCAGCGTGCTCGACGGCGACAAACTCGAACCGATTCACCGATTCACCACCCGGTTCGCGCTGCACGGCGGGCCGAAGTTCAGCAGCGACGGACGCTATGTGTACATGGCGAGCCGCGATGGCTGGGTCAGCAAGTACGACCTCTGGAACCTGAAGCTCGTGGCCGAGATCCGCGCCGGCATGAATACGCGCAATCTAGCGGTCAGTGAAGATGGCGAGTGGGTGATGGTCGGCAATACGTTGCCCCAGACGCTGGTGCTGCTGCGCGCGTCGGACCTGTCGCTGCAGCGCATCTATCCGGTTACGGGCGCGGGTGGCAAGTCCTCGCGCGTTTCAGCCGTTTACGACGCCGCGCCGCGAGGGTCGTTCATCGTCGCGCTGCGCGATATTCCCGAGGTCTGGGAGATCCCATACACCGGCAAGAAGACGTTCGAGCCACGCGTGATCGAACTCACGGACGTGCTCGACGACTTCTTCTTCGATCAGCCGTATCGCCACATTCTTGGCGCCTCGCGCACGGCCACGGGTCAGGTGATCGATCTCGACGCGGGCCGGAAGGTGGCAGACCTCGCGCTGACCGGCATGCCACATCTTGGCAGCGGTATTACGTGGAAGCGCAACGGCCGCGAAGTCATGGCATCCCCGAACCTGAAGCAGGGCGCGATCAGCGTGATCGACATGCAGTCCTGGAAGACCGTGGCGACGATCCCGACCAATGGGCCGGGCTTCTTCCTGCGTAGCCACGAAGCCACGCCATACGCATGGGCCGACGCGATGATGAGTCCGAAGCGCGACACATTGCAGGTGATCGACAAGCAGACACTCGCCATCGTTGGCAGTGTCACGCCGTCTCCGGGACGCACCGCGGCGCACGTGGAGTTCACCCGTGATGGTCGATATGCGCTGGTCAGCCTGATGGAAGCCGATGGGGCGATCGTCGTCTACGACGCCAGGACGCTGAAGGAAGTCAAGCGACTGCCGATGGACAAGCCGATCGGCAAGTACAACGTATTCAACAAGACTACGCGCTCGTCTGGCACGAGCCATTGAGGAGTACCAACATGCAAACGACCGGAAAGGTCTGGCTGGTTGGGGTGGGCCCGGGCGATCCGGAACTCGCCACCATGAAGGCAGTCAGGGCGCTGCGTGAAGCGGATGTCTGGCTAGTGGACGATCTCGTGCCAGAGGCCATGCTGTGCTATGCGAACGCTGGGACGCAAATTATCTCCGTCGGCAAGCGTGGCGGCCGCTGTTCGGTGAGTCAGTCCAGCATTCACGAGCAGGCGCTCGAGCACGCGCTGGCCGGCCGGTGTGTGGCGCGTGTCAAGGGCGGCGACCCATTGTTGTTCGGTCGCGGCGGCGAGGAAGCCGAGTTCCTGCGTGGGCACGGCATCGAAGTGGAAATCGTCAACGGCATCAGCAGCGGCATGGCGGCTGCGCAGGCGCTTGGCATTGCGCTGACCCATCGTCAGCATTGCCACGGTGTGACCTTCGTTACCGCGCATACGCGTGATGACGGCGATCCCGATTGGGCCGCATTGGTCGGCAGCCGGACGACGCTCGTCATCTACATGGGGATGAGCCGTCTTGCCGCCATTCGCGACGCCTTGCTGCAAGCGGGTATGCGGTCGGAAATGCCGGTTGCGGTGGTGATGCATGCTAGCCGTGGGGATGAGAAGCGTTGGGTTGGCAGCCTGGCCACACTGACCGAGGCTGCGGATGCCGGGCTTGCCAGCCCGGCGGTCATTCTGGTTGGGGAAGTTGTTGATATCCCCAACCCTGCTTCATTGACGGACCAGCACGCCTTCGGCGACCTTGCCGCTGGGCTGCCGTCCAAACAGCCCGAGCACGACCTGCAGCGAGAACGACAGCGCACCAACCAGGAAGACCACATCACCGAAGGTACGCATCCAGCGTAGCGTTTGCAGGAGTGGCTGCTGCATGAAGGCCTCGCTCCGTGCATACCACAGGCCTTCACTTGCACTGGCGATGAACTGGATGATACCCACCGGCAACAGGCTGGTGGCGATCATCAGAACCAGACCACCATTCATTCCCCAGAACGCAATCGACATCAGGCGCGGGTTCAGCGTGTAGTTGGGCCTGACATAGCGCAGTACCAGCAGCGTGAAGCCAAGCGCCAGGAAGCCGTAGACCCCGAACAGTGCAGCGTGTGCGTGCACGGCGGTGGCATTGAGACCTTGCACGAAGTACAGCGTGATCGGCGGGTTGATCATGAAGCCGAACACACCGGCGCCCAGCATGTTCCAGAACGCCACAGCGGTGAAGAACATCAGCGGCCAGCGCAGATTGACCATCCAGGGCGCGCGTTCCTTCAGGCGCCAGTTTTCCCATGCCTCATGACCGAGCACGATCAGCGGCACGACTTCCAGCGCGCTGAAGCTCGCGCCGACGGCCATCACAGGCGTTGTGGTGCCAGCGAAGTAGAGATGGTGGAACGTACCAGGGATACCGCCGAGCATGAACAACGAGGCCGACGCGAGGCTGGCCGTCGTGGCCATCGGACGCGATACCAGGCCCAGCGTGGAGAAGATGAATGCCAGTGCGGTGGTGGCGAACACTTCGAAGAAGCCTTCCACCCACAGATGGACGACCCACCAGCGCCAGTATTCCATCACCGACAGGCTGGTGCGCTCGCCGTAGAACAGGCCGGCGCCGTAGAACAGGCCGATGGCCACCACCGACGACGTCAGCAGCGCCAGCAGGTTCTTGTCACCGCCGCGCGCGCGCAGGGCGGGGGCAATGCCGCGCATCATCAGCACGAGCCAGATCACGATGCCAGCGAACTTGCCGATCTGCCAGAGTCGGCCCAGATCCACATACTCATAGCCTTGATGGCCGAGCCAGAAGTTCAGGTTGGGCGGCATCTTCTGCGCGATCGCAAGGTAGTTGCCGGCAAAGGAGCCGACCACCACGACCACCAGCGCCCAGAACAGGATGTCGACACCGAGCTTCTGATACTTCGGGTCCTTCCCACCGTTGATCAGCGGCGCCAGGAACAGGCCGGCAGCCAGGAAGCCGGTGGCGATCCAGAACAGCGCGCTCTGGATGTGCCAGGTGCGCGTCAGCGTGTACGGGAACCACTGCGAAACATCGATGCCGTAGAACTTCTGCCCTTCCACCGTGTAGTGCGCGGTGAAGCCGCCGATCAGCACCTGGAAGGCGAACAGCGCCACCACCAGGAACAGGTACTTGCCGAGCGCGCGTTGCGAAGGCGTCAGGGCGAAGGTGGTCAGCGGGTCGCGTGCCGGTGCGGCAGGCAGGGGTTCTTCCTTGCCACGCAGGAAGGCCCAGGCCCATACCAGCAGACCCACGCCGGCCAGCAGGATCACCACGCTCGCGATCGACCAGACGATGTTCTCCGCAGTGGGATGGTTGTCGATCAGCGGCTCGTGCGGCCAGTTGTTGGTGTAGGTGGCGGTGTGCCCTGGACGATCGGTGGAGGCTGCCCAGGCGGTCCAGAAGAAGAAGTTGGTCAGGCGAGCGCGTCGCTCCGCCGAAGGCAGCGGGTTTTCCTTCATCGCGAAGCTCTCCCGGCTCTTGTGCAGCTCGGGCGCATCGGAGAACAGGCGGCTGTAGTAATCGGCCGTCTTGGCAATCGCCTTCGCGCGGCGGTCGGACACGGTCAGCGCCTGGCTGGCCGGGTCGAACTGGTTGCTGCGGTACTCGGACTTGAGTTGCGCGCGCAGGGCGGCCTGCGCGGGCGCGTCCAGCGCGGCGTAATCCTTGCCGTACTGGTCACGCGCGGCCAGGTCGAGCCATGCGGTCAGTTCGCGGTGCAGCCAGTCGGCCGTCCAATCCGGCGCCTGGTAGGCACCGTGGCCCCAGATGGAGCCAAGCTGCATACCACCGACGGATTGCCATGCGGTTTGGCCGTCAAGGATTTCGTCACCGGTGAAAAGCGTGGCGCCGTCCGAGGTGACGACCTTGGCCGGAACGGGCGGCGCCTGCCGATAGACCTCGGCACCGTAGTAACCGAGTAAGGAAAAGGTGACCGCCAGCACGGCGATCAACAAGAACCATAGTTTCTTGTAGGGGCCCACGATGAATTGCTCCTTCTTGATGTCGCAATGAATACCGCTTCATCTATGCGATTCGCGTGCCTGATAAGAGTCCTAAAAGATTCAACGGGTTGGCGTTGGGCGCGGTAATATTCACCGTGGCCGTTTAGGGTGTTTTTGACTATCTAGGGTTGTTTTGACCATGATCAGCGATGTGCTTCTTGCGGACCTTTGCGCCGACTTTCCCCAGGCCGTGCGTCTGCAGCGCCTGGTAGGGTGCTTGCGTTCGCATTTCCACTGCGGAGCGGTGGCGATCCTGCGCCTGGAAGAGGACCACCTGCGTCCGATCGCGGTGGATGGCCTCGTGCGCGATGCACTGGGACGGCGGTTCTCCGTGGGCCTTCATCCCCGGCTTGCGGCGATCCTGGCGCGGCGCGGCGTCACATGCTTCCACCATGACAGTGCGTTGCCCGATCCGTACGACGGGTTGATCGACGAGCACGTGGGTGAGCCGCTGCCCGTCCACGACTGCATGGGCATCAGCCTCCAGAGCGAAGGCAAGCCGTGGGGCGTGGTGACGCTGGATGCCCTGGAAGTCGGGACGTTTACCGCATCGGCCCAGGCGGAACTGGGCCAGCTGACGGCGCTGATCGAGGCATCGATCCGCACCTCGAGGCTGGAGGGCGAGATCCGCGCGCTACGCATGGGCCGTGCGGTGGGCGCCGCCGGGGAGACGGTGCGCGACGACGGCGAGGTCATCGGCGAAATCATCGGAGAGAGCGAGGCAATCGCGCAGCTCATGCACGAGATCGGCGTGGTGGCGGATTCTGAACTGCCGGTGCTGCTGCTCGGCGAGACCGGCGTTGGCAAGGAGTTGTTCGCGCACCGGCTGCACCGGCTGTCACGCCGCCGGGACCGCCCACTGATTCACGTGAACTGCGCCGCACTGCCTGAATCCCTGGCCGAAAGCGAACTGTTCGGCCATGTGCGCGGCGCCTTCACGGGTGCGACGGGCGAGCGCCCTGGGCGCTTCGAGGCCGCCGACGGTGGCACGCTGTTCCTTGACGAGGTGGGGGAGCTGCCGCTGGCCATCCAGGCCAAGCTGCTCCGCACGCTGCAGAACGGCGAGATCCAGCGCCTGGGATCCGATCGGCCGCGCCGCGTAGACGTGCGCGTGATCGCGGCGACCAACCGCAACCTGCGCGAGCATGTGCGCGACGGCTCGTTCCGCGCCGACCTGTATCACCGGCTCTCGGTCTATCCCATTCCGATTCCGCCGCTGCGCGAACGCGGCAATGACGTGCTGCTGCTGGCGGGACGATTCCTGGAACTCAACCGGGCGCGGCTGGGCCTGCGCAGCCTGCGCCTGTCCGTCGCGGCGCAGGATGCGCTACGCCGATACACGTGGCCGGGCAACGTGCGCGAGCTGGAGCATGTGATCAGCCGGGCCGCGCTGAAGCTGCTCAGCCGGGGCGCCAGCCGCAAGGACATCATTACGCTCGACACCGATTTGCTGGATCTGGATGGGGTTGTCGCGCCAGCCGATGCCGCCGCCGATGCGGCGCCGTTTATGTCGGCGCCGGCCACCAGCTTGCGCGAGGCGGTGGAGGCCTGCCAGAGCCGGTGCATCGAGCAGGCCCTGGAGGCCCAGTGCGGGAATTGGGCCCAGGCCGCGCGGCAGCTTGGCATGGATGCCAGCAATCTGCACAAGCTGGCCCGCCGGCTCGGCGTCAAGCGCGACGAGCCGGGCGGCAGCAAGAGTGCGGCAAGAACGCGCTAGGACGCTCAGGCGCGGCAGTACCTTAGCGCGGACGAAGGTCGACGATGCGCCGGGCCTTGCCGACGGAGCGCTCGACACCGCCTTCGGCAAGGATCTCGATGCCCGCCGTCACGCCGATATAGGACTTGATGTCGTGCGCGAGCTGCGATTCGGCCTGCCGCGCGGTGGCCGGGTCTGCCCCATGCGCACACTCCACGCGCACGATCAGCGTATCGAGCGGGCCATCCTTGTTCAGCACGCATTGGTAGTGAGGCGCGAGTTCCGCGTGCTTGAGGATCAGTTCCTCGATTTGCGACGGGAATACGTTCACGCCACGCACGATCATCATGTCGTCGGTGCGGCCGGTGATCTTCTCCATCCGACGGAATGCGGCACGCGCGCTGCCCGGCATCAGGCGCGTAAGGTCGCGGGTGCGATAGCGGATGACCGGCATCGCTTCCTTCGTCAGCGAGGTGAAGACTAGTTCGCCGAACTCGCCGTCCGGCAGGACTTCGCCCGTATCGGGGTCGATGATCTCGGGGTAGAAGTGATCTTCCCAGATCGTCGGGCCGTCCTTGGTCTCGGCACATTCATTGGCGACGCCCGGGCCCATCACTTCGGACAAGCCGTAGATATCGACCGCCGAGATGCCCATCCGCTTCTCGATCGCCAAGCGCATTTCGGGCGTCCACGGCTCCGCGCCGAAGATGCCGATCTTCAGCGATGTGGAGGCCGGGTCAACACCCTGGCGCTCGAGCTCGTCGGCGATCGCCAGCATGTAGCTCGGCGTCACCATGATGACCTCGGGCTTGAAGTCCTGGATCAGTTGCACCTGCCGCTCGGTCTGGCCACCGCCGAAGGGAATGGCAGTGAGGCCTGCCTTCTCCACGCCGTAATGCGCGCCGAGTCCACCGGTGAACAGGCCATAGCCGTAGCTGATGTGCACCTTGTCGCCGCGCCGGGCGCCCGAGGCGCGGATCGAACGTGCCATGACCGTGGCCCAGGTGTCGATGTCGCCAAGGGTGTAGCCCACCACCGTGGGTTTGCCGGTGGTGCCCGACGAGGCATGGATGCGCGCGATCTTGTCCTGCGGCACCGCGAACATGCCGAACGGGTAGTTATCGCGCAGGTCCTTCTTGGTCGTGAACGGAAAGCGGGCCAGATCGGCCAGCGATCGCACTTGGTCGGGATGCACGCCAGCCTCGTCGAACTTGCGCCGGTACACCGGCGAATGGTCATAGGCGTGGCGGAGGGACCATCTCAGACGATCGAGCTGCAGGGCCTGGAGCTCCTGTCGGCTGGCGGTCTCGATCGGCTCCAGGGGCAGATCGGTCAGGCGCGTAATCATGAATGTCTCCGTTTTCGGATCGGTGGCGCTACGTTGGCGCTGGCTTCTGCTTGTTTCCCGCGGTCTTGCTGCGTGGCTGTCTTTCCGCGCGTGTCAGGACTCCGCGGGTGGCACCACGTGCCCCTTGATCTGGGCCGACTTGCCACGGAACATTGCCACGGGTTCGCCGGCGCGGTTGGTCACGCGGATGTCGTAGATGCCATGGCGGCCGGACAGGACCTGCTCGACCGCTTCGGCTGTCAGTACATCGCCGCCATGCACCGGGCGCAGGAATTCGATCGAGCAGCCCGACGCCACCGTATTGATGTTGTGGCTGTTGCAGGCGAATGCGAACGTCGAATCGGCCAGAGTGAACATCAGTCCACCGTGGCAGATGCCATGGCCGTTCAGGAACTCGGGGCGGATCGGCATCGATATGCGGGCATAGCCGGGGCGGACCGCTTCCAGGACCATGCCGAGCCAGCGGCTGCAGGCATCGGACTCGTACATGGCGTGGGCGGCCGCTTCGGCAAGCGCTTGAGGATCTTGCGTCAAGCGGGTCTCCTTTGGCGTTGGCGGGAATGCTGTCAGGCGCCGGTGAATCGGGGCGCGCGTTTTTCGAGGAAGGCGTTCACGCCCTCGTTGTAGTCGTGCGATTGGCCAAGCTCGCGCTGCAGGTCGCGCTCCAGATCGAGTTGGGCGTCGTAGGTGTTGGTCGCGCTGGCGTGTATGGCTTGCTTGATCGCCGCCAGGGCGCGCGTGGGCTGCGCGGACAGATGCGTGGCCAGCGCCATGGCCTGCTCGGCCAGCAGTGGGTCGTCCATCACTTCCCAGACCAGACCCCATTTCTCGGCCTCTTCGGCGCTGAGCTTGTCGCCCGTCATGGCCAGGCCAAGCGCGCGGGCCATGCCTACCCGCTTGGGCAGCAGCCACGTGCCGCCCGAGTCGGGCAACAGTCCGATCTTCACGAAGGCTTGGATGAAGCTGGCCGACCGGGCCGCGAGCACGATGTCGCAGGCGAAGGCCAGGTTCGCCCCCGCGCCCGCTGCCGTGCCGTTTACGGCGGCGATGACCGGCAGGGGCAGTGCTTGCAGGCGTCGCACGAGCGGGTTGAACCACGCATTGATGAGTTCACCAAGGTCGGTGGCATGGCCGGGGGTGAAATCGAGGTCGGCCAGATCCTGCCCGGCGCAGAAGCCACGCCCCGAACCGGTCAGCAATAGCGCGCGGGCACCGCCTGTCTCGACATGGTCGAGCGCGGTGACCAGTGCCCGATGCATGTCGCGTGTGAAGCTGTTGAGCTTGTCGGGGCGGTTGAGCGTGACGACGGCCACATCACCCTGCCAGTGCAGCAGGATCGGGCCGGAATCGAGGCTTGCGCGCGCAGTTGCCTGCGCTTGGGATGGGGGCATGGTTGTCTCCTGCGCCATATTGTTCTCCTGGTTGGTAGTGGATCTGATGCCACGATGCGATGCACGGCCATTGTAGTGAGGACGCGATCGCTTTAAATTAACCGACCAGTCGGTCGGCAAATAGTAGACGGGATGGTGGCAGGGCGCAAGAGGCTGGTGTGCTTGACCAGCTGGGCGCAAGCACGCCAGTATCGTCCCCGCTGACACTCGACAAATAGAACCCAACCGCATTGCAAGGAGCAGACATGTCGTACGAGAACATCCTGGTGGAGACGCGAGGCCGCGTTGGTCTGGTGACGCTGAACCGGCCCAAGGCGCTCAATGCGCTCAATGACGCGCTGATGGACGAACTGGGCGCGGCGCTGACGGCATTCGACCAGGACGAGGCAATCGGCTGCATCGTCATCACGGGGAGCGAGCGCGCCTTCGCCGCAGGGGCGGATATCAGCATGATGGCGAAGTACTCCTATATGGATGTCTACAAGGGCGACTACATCACCCGTAACTGGGAGACGATCCGGCGCATCCGCAAACCGGTGATCGCCGCCGTGGCCGGCTATGCGCTGGGCGGTGGTTGCGAACTGGCGATGATGTGCGACATCGTGATTGCCGCCGACAGCGCGAAGTTCGGCCAGCCGGAGGTGAAGCTCGGCACGATGCCCGGCGCCGGCGGCACGCAACGACTGCCGCGTGCCGTCTCCAAGGCCAAGGCGATGGACATGTGCCTGACCGCACGCATGATGGATGTAACCGAGGCCGAGCGCGCCGGGCTGGTTTCCCGGATCGTCCCGGCGGACAAGCTGGTGGACGAAGCCGTGGCCGCGGCCGAGACCATCGCCGGTTACTCGCTGCCGGTTGTCATGATGATCAAGGAGTCGGTGAACGCTGCCTATGAGACGACTCTGAATGAAGGGGTCCACTTCGAGCGCCGCCTGTTCCACTCGACCTTCGCCACCGAGGACCAGAAGGAGGGTATGGCAGCGTTTGTGGAGAAACGTACACCCAATTTCCAGAATCGGTGACCTTGGACTAGGGAATACCCGAGGATAATCAAGGGTTATTAAATGGGCCGGAAAGTTATTTCCGGCCCATTTTTTCTTTACGATCAATGACTTGCCGAGTGCAGGCCGAATTCTTGATCACGGTAACGTGACATTGGTGTTGCAAAGCCCGGTGAACCGGCCTAATATTCGCTCCCTCGCAACACGAAACGCACTGCA
>NZ_ANKP01000137.1:0-5180 GCF_000319775.1 Cupriavidus sp. HMR-1 | reverse complement strand
CGCGGCCACGGGCGCGGGCGTCGGCGCGGCGACCGGTGCCGCCGGTGTCTCGCCTGGCGTTACCGCTTCCACGGCGATCTGCTTCTCGTCGATCACGAAGCAGCAGACCGCGATGATGTCGTCGGCGCTGCACTGGCTGTTCAGCCAGATGATCAGGTCGCCGTCCGATTCCTGCTGACCGGTGATCTCGCCCAGGTTGGCAAGCTCCTCGCGCAGCAGGGCCTGGTCGGCGGCCGATACCTTGATCAGGCTCACCTTGAGATTGCCGCCAGCCGGTGCGGCAGCGGGCGCGGATGCGGCTACCGGCGTAGCGGCGGGCGCGGGAGCCGCCTCGCCGCTGGCTTCCTGGGCCAGTTGCTGCAGCACGGCGCAAATGCGCGCCAGCGTTTCCGGATCGGGTTCGGTGCCGTTACGGTAGGCGTTGAGCTGATCGTGCAACACGTCCTTGGTTTCCAGAAAGGTGTCGATGATGACGCGCGAAAGGGCTAGTTCCCTCCGGCGCGTGCGGTCCAGCAGATTCTCGAAGATGTGCGTGGTTTCGGTCAGCGCCGTGAAGCCGAACGTCGCGGCGCCGCCCTTGATCGAATGCGCGGCCCGGAAGATCGCATTGAGCGCTTCCGCATCGGGGGATTCGATATCCACCTCGAGCAGCAGCTGCTCCATTTGTACGAGCAGTTCCTCCGCCTCCTCGAAGAAGGTCTGGTAGAACTGCGTGATATCGATATCGACAGACATGATGGTCCTGACTCGCTAGATTGCCCTGGAAGATGCGCCGCCCTGTTCAGGCGGCACGCGTCATTCCCCCTTGCCCTTGCCTTTGCTTTCTCCCGCGCCGGCAGGCTTGGCCGCGGGCGCCGAAGCGCTCCCCAATTGCGCCTGCACGTCCTGTGCCACCTGGCCCTTCTGAGCCTGCACCGTGACATCGGCGGCGCTGGCGTTCTCGGCCTCGAACTGGGCCTGCGCGCGCTGGTTGAGCACAACGATGCTGATACGGCGGTTCACCGGTGCCAGCGGATCGTTCTTCTCCAGCGGCATCGTGTCCGCCAGACCCAGCACGCGTAGCAACTTGCCTTCCTCCATGCCGCCTGCAACCAGTTCCTGCCGCGACGCGTTGGCGCGGTCAGCAGACAGTTCCCAGTTGCTGTAGGCACGCTGGCCCATCATGTATTTGGCCGAGTCGGTATGACCGGAAAGACTGACCTTGTTCGGCAGCTCGTTGAGCACCGGGCCGATCTCGCGCAGGATCGTGCGCATGTACGGCTCGACCGCCGCGCTGCCGGTGCGGAACATCGGACGGTTCTGCGTATCGAGAATCTGGATGCGCAGACCTTCGCTGGTGATGTCGAGCAGCAGTTGCGGGCGGAACTGGCGCAGTACCGGGTTGTTCTCGATGATCTGTTCCAGACGCTTCTTCAGACCGCGCAGCCGCTCGCTCTCGATCTGGTCGCGGCGGCGCTGGGCATCCGCGGCCGGATCGTTGGTCTGCGCCTTCATGATCTCGCCATCCTTGGCCATCACGTCCTTGCCGCCGCCGGGAATCACGCTCGTCGAAAGGCTGCTCTTGTCGCCGCCGGCAATCGCCACCTTGAGCGGCGTGCGGAAATACTCGGCCACGCCGACGAGAACCTTTGGCGATGAGGAACTCAGCAGCCACAGCACCAGGAAGAGCGCCATCATGGCCGTCATGAAGTCGGCGTAGGCGATCTTCCAGCTGTGGTTGCCATGCGGCTTGGCATGCGATTTCGCCTTCTTGATGACGATCGGACGCAGGTCCTGGGCGCTGCTCATGACTGCTCTCCCGTCAGGTCAGGCTCTTGACTTCGCGGACATGGTCGTCGAGCTCGAGGAACGACGGACGTACCGTGGAGTACAGCACCTTGCGGCCGAACTCCACCGCCACCAGCGGTGCGTAACCATTGAGCGACGCCAGCAGCGTGACCTTGATGCATTCGTACATCTTGATGCTCTCGGACACCTGGTGTTCGACACGCGATGCCAGCGGCGACACGAAGCCGTAGGCCAGCAGAATGCCAAGGAACGTACCCACCATCGCGTTGGCGATCAGGGCGCCGAGTTCGGCCGGAGGCAGGTCCGCGGATGCCAGCGCGTGCACCACGCCCATCACCGCGGCCACGATGCCGAAGGCGGGCAGGCCGTCGCCGACGCGCGAGAGCGCATGGGCCGGAATCTCGGCTTCATGGCGGACGGTTTCGATTTCGTGATCCATGAGCGCCTCGATCTCGAACGCGTTCATGTTGCCGTTGACCATCATGCGCAGATAGTCAGTCAGGAATTCCATCATCTTGGCGTCGGCCAGGATGCGCGGGTACTGACTGAAGACACTGCTCGATGCCGGATCGGCGATTTCCTTTTCGAGGAACAGGATGCCCTCGCGGCGTGCCTTGGACAGCAGCACGTACAGCAGCGCCATCACGTCCAGGTACAGTTCCTTCTTGTACTTGGAGCCCTTCAGCAGCGAGGGCATGGCCTTCATCGTGGCCTTGATGGCCTTGCCGCTGTTGGAGCTGATGAATGCGCCAACCGCGGCACCGCCGATGATGATGAGCTCCGCCGGTTGATAAAGCGCGCCCATGTGGCCGCCGGTGAGGGCGTAACCGCCCAGCACCGCCACGACTACGACGACATAGCCAAGAACTACAAGCACGATCGGATCCCCGTCTGAAAAACACGCGTCAGGCACGCATCGGGGGCATCCCGCGCGGGCGAGAGGGGTCACCGCTCACCAACCCAGGGCCCACCTCCTGCGCGGACGTTGGGCCAGATGGATCAGGCTTCGGTCTGCGCGGCTGCGGCGTCCTTCGAGAGCTTCTTCACCTTTCCGGCGCGTGACGGCGGACGGCACAGGCTGCACACGAAGTTCGTGTGCGGCTCATAAGCGTGCGTGACGAACTGTCCACCGCAACAGGTGCACGAGGAAAGCTGCAGCATGTTGCTCTCGAAAAACCGTACTAACGTCCAGGCACGGGTGAAACTTAAGACGATTTCGCCGCCGAGCAGAGAAACATGCTCGAGATACAGGCGATAGGCCGCCACGACTGCGCGAATGCCAGACGTCTCGCCTTCCTGCACCATGAACTGGTACGCGGAGAAGAACAGCGACGAATGGATGTTCGGCAGCCAGGTGGTGAACCAGTCCGTGGAGAACGGGAGCATGCCCTTGGGCGGCGATGCGCCACGGAGCTCCTTGTACAGGCGGATCAACCGGTCGCGCGAGAGCGTGGTCTCGGCTTCAAGCACCTGCAGTCGCGCGCCCAGGCCGATCAGCTCGATGGCGAGCTGCGTCTGGTTCGCGTCCTGCAGGACGCTCTTGCGGTTGGGGAGGGGGGTGGCCGTGAAGCTGCGGGCTGGCGAGGCCTGGAGGAGCGCGGTCAATTGAGCGACTCCACAGGTTGCCGGGCCAGCAGGATAGCAGCGTGGATCTGCTGCATATCATGGCTCTTGGCCGTGTGTGTGAGTGTGGAAAGCAGCGCGTGATCGTCGAAGCGGAAACGGCACAGCACCATGTTCGATGCTGCCAGCTTGACGAGTTGCGCCGAGGTCAGTTTGGCGAGGATCTCAGCAATTTCCTTGCTGACGCCAAGCCTGAACATGGCTTCCACCTGGTTTTCGCGCACCAGTCGTTGCGCGAGCAGAAGATAGGCGAGATTGACCTCCCGGATCTCCTGGAGAACTTCACTGCTTTCCAATTTTTCCCCGCTACCAAAAAAACCCTCGACCGCTTGTCCGGCGCTTACCGGCAGATGCTGCTTGCCGGCGACCAGATCGTTAAGGTGCGTGTGCGATGGGTACGACGTACTACGAAAGTAACTGCGCCTGGTAACACCGTCTCTCTGAAACGTTACAGATGTTACAGAGTGTAAGTGAAACTGTTACGTTTATATCGGCTTTCCGCCTCGTATGCCAATCCCTACTTGAGTTGGGGGGAGACAAATGTCGTACAGATCAGACAAAGGCCGCGAATTTTGTAACAGGCTTTAGAACTGTCTTCTGATTTACATCAATGTTGTTACGGCCAGCCAACCGAAGAGACACTCTAATTTTGCGCAGCACACGTCACTGACTGACTGATCGACTGCCGAATTCCACTATTGACGAACAAGCGCGCCTTGACTAAAGACGCGCCGCAACCATGCTGCCAAGCGGGCAAATACATCGTCGGGCGCCTCCCTGAACAAATGCGGACACGCGCGCTCCACCTGTTCCAGCACGCGAGCAGCCTCTTCGGCGCCGATGGAGCCGTACTCCAGCGCCAGGCCCAGCAAGACGCGCAACTCTCCAACCTTGCTGCGCCCCAGCGCTTCGCTCTGCTCCGTCTGCAATCCGTACATGACGTCGTACGCGCGCTGCCGAAGACCATCGGCAACCCGCCACGCAGGCGTCTTCATGCGTTCTTCCAATGTGCGAATATCGACGGCGCTGGCCGATATCTGCGCGGCCAGCGCCTCGGTGTAGGCGGCGTCAGCACCTGCCTCGGAGAGAATCTGCGTGGCCCACTGGCGCGCGTGCTCGACGCGCTGCTGCGGCGTCCAATCGGGCTGCACGGCCAGGCCAAAGCCGAAGCGTTGCGCATCGCGCATCAACGCGGCCAGCGCATTGGGTAGCTGCTTGTCGAAGACCTTCTTGGCCCATCCATACTCGCCACTGGCCAGCAGGCGCATTACGGCGCGCTCGGTCAGCGGACCATCCTGCTGCATCAGTCGCGCACGCAGGAAGTCATCGAATGCAGGTGGGATGAACTGGGCATCGAGGCCCGTGGAGACCTTTACGAAGGCATCGAAGTCCGCGCGCAGCCGCGCAGAGGCTTCGGCCGACAGGGACAGGCTGATGTCGGTGTTCATGGTGTCGTTGGACGAAAAGGCGCCCCGGCGCGGGCTGGCTCGATACCTGGCGCCGGGACGTGCGTCATCCTTCCTTGCGGCGCCGCAGAGCGGCTACCGGAAGTCTGGTCAGAAAGCGCTCCAGTCGCCGTTGTCGGAGGCGCTGGTCGCCGTGCTCGCGGAAATTGCCGGGCGCTTCAACTGGCTATCGGCAGCTTCGGCCGATTCCTCAACACCAGCGGCGGCAACCGATGTGGCGGCAAGCGCAGTGCCCGCGGCCTTGGCAGCCGTCTTCCTGACCGGGCGCGCCGGGGCAGGCAGGCGTTTCGCGCCCGACGGCCG
>NZ_ANKP01000136.1:0-11331 GCF_000319775.1 Cupriavidus sp. HMR-1 | reverse complement strand
CGCGCCGCGACAACACCGGCGGCGCCTCGGGCACGCTCGCCGGGGTGTGCTGAAGCCCGACACGCGCCACGACGGTGCCCTGCCGGCTGCCCGTGACGAAACCTTCGGCGGCAAGACGCTCGTAGGCATACAGCACGGAATTGCGCGCCATGCCGAGTTCATCGGCCAGCGCGCGCGTGGGCAGCAGTCGCGTGCCCTCCTCGATCTTGCCGCTGAGAATGGCCGTCCGCAGGCAGGCATACAGCTGGTATTGCCGTGGCATTCGCCCTGACGCCGACGGCGTGGCTTCACGCTCGAACGCCGACAACAGCACGCCGAAATCCATTGTGGCTCCATGAACATTGATGACTGTGGGTCTACGCATGGTGCCACGATTTGCCTATCGTGGACACATCCCCAACCAAAGGACGTCCCGCAATGACCGCGACCAATACCCAGCCGCCTTCGCCCCGCACCCGCATCCACCGTGTCGCCAGACGCGGCCATTACGATCGCGCGACCCTCCACGCCATCCTCGATGCCGCCTACGTCTGCCACCTGGCGTTTGCGGACGAACATGGCGTCCACTGCATCCCGACCGCGTGCTGGCGCGAGGGCGATCACCTTTACATCCACGGCTCCAACGGCAGTCGCATGTTGAAGCTCGCGGCCACCGGCGCGCAGGCCTGCGTGACGATCACCCATCTGGATGGGCTGGTCCTGGCGCGTTCGGCGTTCCATCACTCGATGAACTACCGGTCGGCCATCATCTACGGGTGCTTCGAGGCGGTGGAGGGCCCGGCGAAGGCAGCGGCACTGGACGCCTTCGTCGAACGCATCGCACCCGGGCGGTCACACGAGGTACGTCCGGGCGATACCAGCGAACTCGCTGCCACGACCGTCTTGCGCATTCCGCTCGACGAGGCGGCAGCAAAGATCCGGACGGGCGGTCCGGCGGACGACGAAGCCGACATGGACCGGCCGGTCTGGGCAGGCGTGCTGCCCATGGCGCTGCAGCCGCTGGCACCGCTGACCGATGCGGCTCCCACGGGCATGCCTGACTATGTGCGTGCCTGGGCATCGACGGCATCCGCCAGCGCTACGGATGCTGAAGCGGTCTCGCCGTGACCACCGGCACCACCCGCAGCACGATGCCGGCGTCGGATGCGCAGCGGGCCTGGCTGCTACTGGCCGGCATCGCATTGGCGTGGGGCATCAACTGGCCCGTCGGCAAGGCCCTGCTGGCGTACCTGCCGCCGATCTGGGTGGTAGCGCTGCGTTCCGCTGTGGGCGCTGCCGCGCTGCTGGTGATCTGCGTGCTGCGCAAACGCCTCGTGCTGCCCAAGCGAGGCGACATCCCCGTCATCCTGAGCGTGGGCGTGCTGCACATGACGGCGTTCTCCGTGCTTGCCAGCATCGGACTGCAGTACGTTGCGGCGGGACGCTCCGCCGTGCTGGCCTACACCACGCCGCTGTGGGTGGTGCCCGGCGCGTGGCTGATGCTCGGCGAACCCATGACCGTCAGACGCCTTGCCGGCGTCGGCCTCGGCCTGCTGGGCCTGCTGCTGATCTTCAACCCGCTGGCGTTCGACTGGCGCGACCGGAACGCGGTGCTCGGCAATGGCCTGGTGCTGCTTGCCGCGCTTTGCTGGGCGATAAGCATTCTGTATGTCCGCGCCCACAAATGGGTCACGCCGCCGTTCGAGCTGGTGTTCTGGCAAGCGCTGCTGGCCACCTGCCTGCTGATACCGCTGGCGCTGCTGCTGGACGGCATGCCGCAGGTCGACTGGCAACCGTCGCTGGCCGGACTGCTGCTCTACGGCGGATTCTTCGGCATCGCCCTGGCCTATTGGGCCGTGAACACCGTCAACCGGACCTTGCCCGCGGCCACGACATCGCTCGGCCTGCTCGGGGTGCCGGTGTTCGGCGTCGCGTGTTCGGCCATTGCGCTCGGCGAACCCGTTACGCTGCAACTCATCGCGGCGATGGGGTTGATTCTGGGTGGGATCGGGGTAGGGACGATGGGTGGAGGAAGACAAAGGGGGTGATGTCCCCCCTTATCCCCCTTTGTCCCCGGCGCCGTCAGTCGACCTTCACGTTCAGCTCACCCACGACGCCAGCCCATTTGGCCAGTTCCGCCTGGATAAACCGCCCGAGATCGGCCGGGGAACTGGCGGCGGGCGTCGCGCCCTCGCCATTGAAGCGCTGCACCAGCTTTGGCGAAGCCATCGCCTTGCCAACTGCCTTGTTCAGCGAATCGATGATCGGCTGCGGCGTATTGCGCGGGGCCAGCAGCGCGTTCCAGGTATTGATCTCGAAGTTGCCATACCCCGGTACTTCACGCATGGCAGGAACATCGGGCAGTTGCGCGGACCGGTCCCGGGTAGTCACTGCAATGGCCCGCAGCCGGCCCGCCTTGACCTGAGGCAACGCGCCAGGCAACGTCGCGAAGCTCATCTGCGTTTCGCCGGCAATCACCGACGTATTGGCAAGCGCCCCGCCGCGATACGGCACATGCACAAGCTTGGCACCTGCACCCTGGGCGAACATGGCGCCTGCGAGGTGCACCGGCGATCCGTTCCCGCTCGACGCATAGTTCAGTTCACCCGGCTTCTGCCGGGCCAGTGCCACCAGGTCGGGCACCGATTTCACCGGCAGGTTTGGGGTCGTGATCAGCACCAGCGGGATCGATGCCACCATGCTGATGGGCACAAATCCGTTGACAGGATCGTAGCCAAGCGATTTCTTGTACAGGGCCGGGTTGATGCCGTGGCTCGACACCGTCGCCATGAACAGCGTGTAGCCATCGGGCGCGGATTGCTGCACGTACGCGGCGGCGGCATTACCGGCCGCGCCGGGCCTGTTCTCGATGATCACCGATTGCTTCAGTTCGGCGGCCAGTTGCTCGGCCAGGGCCCGTGCCAGGATGTCCGTGGTACCGCCGGCCGCGTAGCCCACGACGATCTTGACGGGCTGCTGCGGATACTGCGCGGCAGCATTCTGCGCCATGCCCAGCCCGCCCACGATCATCGCCGCTGCGAGGGCAAGAATCGGCCTCTTGTTCATACATGTCTCCTGTAGTTTTATATGTTCGCCACGTCCGGCGCGGCGATACTGCCGGGAGCGGTGGGCTCCCGGCCGTCCCGGTCTCCCGGGACGCGCGCTACGTCCCGGTGAAGACCGGACTGCGTTTTTCAGCGAAGGCGCGCTTGCCTTCGCGATAGTCGTCGCTGGCGAAACACTGCATGACCAGTTGCTGCATGGCCGCGATATCGACTTCCGGGCCAAGCTGCTGCAACTGGCGGATCATGCGTTTGCCGGCGCGCAGCGTCAGCGGCGCATTCCCGGCGATCTGGTCGAGGCGGACCTGGAGCGCGGCATCGAGGTCCGCCGCATCCGGTGTATCCGTCACGTGATGGATCAGTCCGAGGGCCTTGGCTTCGGCAGCCGCGTAGCGATTCGCGGTCAGGAAGATCTCGAGCGCATTGGCCGCCCCGACTGTGGTCACCAGGTTGCGAATGGCGGTCAGCCGGTACCCGAGCCCCAGCTTGCCGGCCGGGATCGCGAAGGTGCTGTCGGCCGATGCGATCCGGATATCGCAGCACAGCGCGATGTTCATCCCGCCTCCGATGCAATAACCCTTGATGCGTGCCAGCGTGGGCTTGGCATAGTCGTAGAGCGCGAGTTGCGCGGCCTCTGCAACCTGCTCGTAGGCCGCCACGGCTTCGTCGCCGGAGCGCAGCTTGTCGAACTGGGAAATGTTGGCGCCGCTCACGAAAGCGCGTTCGCCAGCGCCGGTGAGCACGACCGCGCGGATGTCGTCGTCCTGCTCGAATGCTGCCAGCGCCTTGGGCACCGCCGCCCACATGTCGAAGGAGACGGCGTTGTGGCGCCCGGGATCGTTGAAGGTGATCCAGCCCGTGTTGCCCCGCTTCTCCACGAGCAGGGCATCGGTAATTTCGCCTTCCAGAATGCGTGTGCTGTTCATGTTGCCTTTCTTGGCCGTCTGGCCCGGTGTCGTTCGATTCCGTTGGTCAAATGCCGGCGCATGGCCGTGCGTGCCGCTTCCGCATCGCCAGCCGCGATGGCATCGAAGATGGCGTGGTGTTCGTTCTCGACTTCCGCGATACGCGCCGTCCCCGTTGATCCGGTTCGCAGCGTGCGCACGGCGTCGTGCAATACATGGCTCAGATGCGCCATCAACCGGATGAAGTACGGGTTGTTGGTGGCGTTACCCACGGCAAGGTGGAAATCGAGCGCGCTATCCGTGCCCTTCTCCAGGTCCCCGCCCGATTCGTCGACCTTCGCCAGCGCGACGCGCAATGCCTCGAGTTGCGCGTCCGTCCGATACATCGCCGCCAGCGCCGCCGCGCCCGATTCGATTTCGACCCGCAACTGGAAGACATGCTCGAGCGCATCCTTCTCCATCAGTTCATCGGTGACGATCTCGAAATTGCGCTGCCCGATACCGTGGGCCACGAACGAGCCGGTGCCGCGCCGCGTTTCCACGTAGCCCGACAGTTTCAGCCGTGCGATGGCCTCCCGCACGACATTGCGGCTCACGTCGAACGCCGTGGCCAGTTCATGCTCCGTGGGCAACCGCTGGCCATGCGCCAGCGAGCCGTTGAGAATGCGCTGGCGAATCTGGTGCGCGATCTCGTCGGGCAGGTTGTCTGGCCGGCGCAGGCTCGTGAATCCGCGGGCTTCGGTATCGAATGGGGCCTTCATCTGAATCTCCGTCATGTCTTGCGCCCCGGTGTCGGGGACATTCATGCCGGATATGTTAGCGCCCAATCAGATGACACCCTGCGCGGCGAGCGCCTCGACCTTCGCCGCGTCCAGACCGAGCAGGGCGCGATAGACGTCAAGGTTGTGTTCCCCGCTTTCCGGAGCCGGCGCCAGTTTCCCCATCGGCGTGCGGCTCAGCGTCACCGCCTGGCCTACGACCGAAATCGGCCCGAGCGTCGGATGATCGATGGGCTGGCTCATGCGCAGATGCTCCACCTGCGGATCGGCGAATGCTTCCTTCATATTGAGGATCGGGCCGCACGGCACACCTTCCTCGTTCATGCGCGCGATCCATTCCTGCGTCGTGCGGGTACGGGTGCGTTCGGCAATCTCCGCGCCCAGCGCCGCGCGATGGCGCGCGCGCAGCGGCACGGTCCGGAACCGCTCGTCCTGCACCAGTTCGGGCGCGCCAAGCACATTGCAAAGGCGGGCGAAGATGTCGTTACCCATGGCGGCGATGTTCATGTGACCGTCCGCCGTGGGGAAGACGCCGGTCGGGCTGCTGGTCGGGTGATCGTTGCCGCTCTGACCCGGCACTTCGCCATTCATCAGCCAGCGCATTGCCTGGAAATCCATCATCCACAGCTGCGACTGCAGCAGCGAGGTCTGTACCCATTGCCCCTGCCCTGATACCTCGCGCTCCAGCAATGCCACCATCACGCCGATCGCGCAGAACAGGCCGGCGGTCAGATCGGCAACCGGTATACCCGCGCGCATCGGTCCCCGCCCGGGTTCGCCGGTCACGGACATCATCCCCGAGATGCCCTGCGCGATCTGGTCCAGGCCCGGGCGGTCGTGATACGGCCCATCCTGGCCGAAGCCGGAAACGCTGCCGTAGACAATGCGCGGATTCACCTTGCGCAGCGACTCGTAGTCGATGCCGAGCTTGAATTTCACCGAGGGACGGTAGTTCTCCACCACCACGTCGGCCTTGCGCACGAGGTCAAGGAACAGCGCGCGACCTTCGGGGTGCTTGAGGTTCAGCGTGATGCTCTGCTTGTTGCGATGCGTGTTCTGGTAGTCAGCCACCTGCGCCGAGCCACCGGGCCGATCGTCGGGCGCCAGCCCCGGCTCTTCGATCTTGATGACGTTCGCGCCCCAGTCAGCAAACTGGCGCACGGCAGCCGGGCCCGAACGCACGCGCGTCAGGTCCAGCACGGTGAAACGGGAAAGCGGTCCAGATCCCACAGTTGTCTCCAATGTCTTTGCTCGGCGTTCGCGGATTGCCGATGCTGTTAAGTAGGATGTTGGACATCCTATCTGTAAAACTATAGGGAGCAAACGGGGTTAACCCGCTCATGACTGGTTTGCAGATCGAATCAGGAAAGGGAATGCAAAGATGGCCGAGGCGCGCCCGGCCCACTCTGCGTCAGGACGCCTAAGCCTCGAGCCCCTCGGCCACCAGGCTGGCAAAGACCTCCGTCAGCCGCGAACTGGCGAGGTGGCCCGCATGAGCCAGGCGCACCTCCACGGCGATCGCCGGCACCAGCGGCACCACCGTCAAGGCCTGGCCGAACACGCGCGCGGCGTACGGATTGACGATACCGATGCCGGCCCCCTCGGCCGCAAGCCGGCAGATCGTGCTCGAATAAGTGGTTTGCAGCGTCGCGGCCGGTTCCGCCCCGGCTTCGTGCAGCGCCTGCCAGAGCGCAACACTCAGTTCGTCGTCCGCGTTCAGGGTCAGCAGCCGCTGGCCTGACAGGTCCGCCGCGCGAATCCGCCGCCGCGATGCCATGGCGTGCCCGGGATGCATCACGCATACAGCGGGTGACCGGTGCATGACGCGGATATCGAACTGGGGATGATCGAGCCGCCCCGTGGCCAGCACCAGATCGAATCGTCCGTGCAGCAGCCCTTCGCCAAGCTGGTGGCTGCCGATGGTCTGCAGGTCCACCGATACATCGGGATGCCGCTCGATAAAGCGCGCCACGATACCGGGCATCGGCCCCAGACCAAGCGTCGGCGTGCAGCCGAGCCGAAGCAGGCCCGTGCCGGAACGGCGCAGCAGATGCACCTCCTGGCCGATACGCGCCAGACCCTGGAAATGCCCCTGTACGGTTTCGAACAGCCGCTGCGCCTCGGGCGTGGGCCGCAGCCGGCCCTTTTCCATATCGAACAGTTTCAGGTCGGTACCGGTATGCATCTGCGCCAGCACCCGGCTCACCGACGGCTGCGTGGTGTGCAGCATGGCGGCGGCGGCCGTTGTGGTGCCGCTCAGCATCACGGCGCGAAAGACCTCGATTTCACGAAAAGTTGGCGCGCGCGGCATATGGACGGGCTTCGATGGGGGTCACCGAGTGTATATCAGCAGCGTATAGGGTCCGCGCAAATTTGAATTATCCGGCATGGCTGCCCGCGCCTACACTCCTGCCATCGTAGACACGCACAGAACATCCCGGAGACATCGAATGCCACGCTTTTCCCGTTGCCTGCCCCTCATTGCCGCGCTGCTGGGCACGGTCGTGCCGGCCATCGCGCATGCCGCATACCCCGACCACGCACTGCGCCTGATCGTGCCATTCAGTGCGGGCGGCAGCTCGGACCTGCAGGCGCGGATGCTGGCGGACAAGCTTGGCAAGCTGTACGGCCAGCCGGTGGTCGTGGAGAACCGCCCCGGCGCGGGCGGGCATATCGGCGGCAAGGCTGTAGCCGACGCCGCACCCGACGGCTACACGCTGCTGCTTGGCTCCATCGGCCTGCACGCCACCTATGGCACGTATCCGAAGCTGAACTACGACCCGTCGAAGGACCTGAAGGTGGTGACCGTGCTCGCGGAAATGCCGCACGTCGTTCTGGTCAATCCGAGCATCCAGGTAACGAACCTCAAGCAACTCGTTGATGCGGCGGCAAAGCGCCCGGATGGCATGACGTTCGGCTCGGCCGGCGTCGGATCGTCGGTGCACATGATCGGCGAACTATTCAAGGTCACCACCGGCGCGCATCTGACCCATGTGCCGTACAAGGGAAGCTCCGCGGCCATCGCCGACTTGCTGGGCGGGCAGATCGACATGATGTTCGAGAACCCACCGACCACGCTCGGGTACATCCGCTCGGGCAAGTTGCGCGCGCTGGCCGTGACCGGCAAGACCCGGCTGCCGGCCTTGCCGCAGGTGCCAACGGCCGCCGAGGCCGGCGTGCCGAACTTCGTTGCCACATCCTGGACCACGGTCGCGGTCGGCGCGAAGGTGCCCGACGCGATCGCCGACAAGCTCAATGCCGACATCCGCTCGATCGTTGCATCGCAGGAATTCCGTTCGGCGCTCGCCGAGCAGGGCATGACACCGGTTGGTAACACCCGCGACGCCGCCACGACATTCATTGCCGGCGAGAAAGCCCGCTGGGACCAGGTCATCGCCAAAGCCCGGCTGACTGCCCAATAACCACAACGCCAACCTTATACCGAATCCACGCCCATCAAGCCGGCTGACCATGCTTCACGACAAGATCGAACCCCATCCCCTGCCGTGCCGACGGCTGGGCGACGGCAAGCTCCACCACTTCTTCGGCTACTACAACAAGAGCACCTGGGATCGCACCGACCGCTACGTACTGGCGCAGCGCGTGCCGATGGCCGACGCGGACCTGCATCCCGGCCTCATCGCCGAGATCGGCTTCTTCGATACCCAGGACGACGACCGCTTCCAGAAGGTCGGCCAGACCACCGCATGGAACTGGCAGATGGGCGCCCAACTGCAGTGGCTCGATGGCGCGCCCGGCAGGCAGTTGATCTACAACTGCCGCACCGACGACGAATCCGCCTTCTATCCGTGCCTCGGCGCGGTCATCCATGACGTCGCCAGCGGTGTTTCGCGCCCGCTGCCGATGCCGGTCTACGTGGTGGCGCCGGACAGCCGCTACGCGCTGTGCGTCGATTACCGCAGGCTTTACGTCACGCACCAGACCATCGGCTACAGCGACGAGGCTTCGCTGCGGGCCCTCCCCCAACTGGATCTGGCCCCCGCGCGCGATGGCATCCATGTGATGGACCTTGCGACCGGCATGTCCCGGCTGATCGTCAGCTACGACACGCTGCGCAACTTCCATCCGGTTCCGTCGATGGACAAGGCGATCCACTGGGTGAGCCATATCGAAATCAATCCGTCGTCGTCGCGCGTGCTGTTCCTGCACCGCTGGACGGAGCGGGTCGAGGACGAGACCTGCTTCCTGCATCGGCTGATCACCGTGAACCCCGATGGCACCGACATGCGGCTGCTCGAGTGCTCGGACCACCCGCTACCGCAATTGGCGGCGCATTTCGATCCGAATGCCGTGGGTACCTTCGACTATGAAAAATCGGAGTACCAGATCTCGCATCCGCTGTGGAAGGACGACACCCACATCATCGTGTGGGGCCCGCACGCGGGCAGCATCCACTATCACCTGTACGAGGACCGCGCGGACGGCGAGGTCACGGTGATCGGGGCCGACGTCCTGACCGAGAACGGCCATATGACGTTCTCCCGCACGCATCCCGACTGGCTGCTCAGCGATACCTACCCCGACGCGCAGACCAACGAGCGCATCCTGTTTCTGTATCACGTGCCCAGTGGCGTGCGCCACGACATCGGTTCGTTCTACACGAGCCCGACGCTCAAGAAGGAAAACCGCTGCGACCTGCACCCGCGCTGGAGCCGCGATGGCAAGCGCGTGTGCATCGACTCGATCCACGACGGCAACCGGCAGATGTACGCGCTGGATGTCGCCGCGCTGGTCGATCCCGCGTAGGCATCGGCCGAAAGCATTACCCAAAACGGGGATAACCGGGGTAACGGGGGTATTTCGGCCGCTTGTCCGCTACACTGCGGCGCAATGCCGTCGATCCAGCCCCCGCGCCATGCGCCTGCGTCACCTTGAAATCTTCCATGCGGTCATGCGTACCGGCTCGCTGAGCCGGGCCGCCGAACTGCTCTTTATCTCCCAGCCCGCGGCCAGCAAGGTGCTGGCCCACGCGGAACGCGACCTCGGCTTCAAGCTGTTCACCCGCGCGCACGGCCGGCTGCTGCCCACGCGCGAGGCGCAACTGCTGCACGCCGAAACGGTGCATCTGTTCGCCAACCTGGAGAACGTGCGCCAGCTCGCGCGCAACCTGCGACGCCATCCCGAGGGCCATCTGCGCATCGGCTGCCTGCCCAGCCTGGGCCTGAGCCTGATCCCGCAGGCGGTGCGAGAGTTTCGCCAGCGCTGCCCCGGCGTCTCGCTGGAAATCGAGACACGGCATGGCGACGAACTGCAGGGCCTGGTGATGTCGCGCGAACTCGACATCGCCGTGGTGTTCGACCCGGCCCCGCGCCCGGGCGTGACATCGAGCGCTCTCGGGCAAGCGGAGGTCGTCTACCTCGGCCCCGCCTCGAACGCGCCGCCGCATGGGCCGGTGCAACTGGCCGCGCTCGACGATCAGCACTGGATCGGCATCGGCAACAGCGACCCGCTGGGTGGCCTGATCGCCCAGGCCTTCCGCGATCTCGGGCTGGAGGAGCGCACGCCGATGATCGAGGCGCGTACCTACTACGTGGCCGCCGCGCTGGCGGAATGCGGCGTCGGCTACGCTCTGGTCGACCATTTCACGGCTCAGTTCTCGCAGCGCGCGAGCGGCGAGGAACTGCTGATCCGCCCGCTGGAGCCCGCCTTGTCGGTAGGCGTGGCCGCGATCTACGCGGACGGCGCTGCGTCCTCGCACGCCCACGACACCCTGCTGGCGATCCTCGGATCCCAGTTCGAGGCGGCGCTGCCGGGCCGGTCTGAATAACCTCAGGTTATAGGGTATGCGCTAAAGGTCATTTGAACGCTATCCCGCTCTCGTCAACACTGTCGCCTTGCCCGCAGTTGCGGGCGGCAGGTCATTTTCAAGGGTGGGGAGAGAAACATGCGGGTATGCGTACTGGGTGGCGGAGTGGTTGGCGTCGCGAGCGCCTACTATCTGGCGCGCGAGGGGCATACCGTTACCCTGCTGGAAGCGCGCGACGAACTGGCCCAGGAAACCAGCCTGGCCAATGGCGCGCAACTCAGCTACAGCTACGTGGCGCCGCTGGCCGACCCGGCCGTGCTGCCCAAGCTGCCGGGATGGCTGCTCGACCGCAACTCGCCCCTGCGTTTCGTTCCTCGCCTTGATTGGCGCCAGTGGACCTGGTGCCTCGAGTTCCTGCGTGCCTGCCGCACCGGCGTGGCCAAGAAAGTCACCGCGCAGTTGCTCGGGCTGGGCCAGCTCAGCCGCGATGGCGTGCATGAACTGGTCGAGCGCGAGGCGCTGCACTTCAACTATCAGCGCAATGGCAAGCTGGTGGTCTATCGCGATCCGGTTGCCTTCGACGGCGCCCGGCGGCAACTGGAATATCAGGCCTCGCTTGGCAGTCGCCAGCAGGCGCTGGACGCCGCGGCCTGCGTGGCGCTCGAACCGGCCCTGGCCTCGTTGCAGCACAAGCTGGCCGGCGGCATCCACACCCCTAGCGAGGAAGCTGGTGACTGCCATGCTTTCACCGTTGGCCTGGCCGCGGCCGCCACGCGCCGATTTGGCGCGAGCTTCCGCTGTGGCACGCGGGTGACGGGGCTGCGGCACGCAGCGCGACG
>NZ_ANKP01000135.1:0-11222 GCF_000319775.1 Cupriavidus sp. HMR-1 | reverse complement strand
CGGCGCCGGGGGTGCCGCGCGCTTGCCGACCGCGGGCATTCCGGCGGTTCGCGCTGGCGCGGGCTTGCGCTCAACCACCGCATCGAGCGGAAGTGGAAAGCGGGATCGGCGCGGCGTGGAACTCATTTGAACAGGTACGGCAATCTGACGGATACGCGCAGACAGGCGCGGGGATTCGGTGTGAACGACTGAAGGCAGCGTGGCGATGACACGCTCACCCCAACCACTGTTCGATTTTTTCGAGCTGGCCGCGATGAGTCAGGTCCAGCTGCAACGGTGTCAGCGAGACGTAGCCATTGGCGGTCGCGTGAAAATCGGTGCCTTCGCTTGCGTCGCGCGCGTCGCCGGCCGGCCCGATCCAGTAATTGGTTTCCCCGCGCGGATTCACCTGCACCACCACCGGTTGTGACGGATGCCGCTTGCCGAGACGCGTGGCGCGGTGCCCGCGGATATGTTCGTACGGCAGGTTCGGGATATTGACGTTGAGCAGCAGCGGCTCGGTCGGCGGGTGAGCGATCACATGCTCGACGATCTCGCGCGCCACGCGCGCCGCGGCGTCCAGGTGCTCCCAGCCGTGATTGACCTGCGAGAACGCGATCGACGGAATCCCGAACAGATAGCCCTCGATGGCTGCGGCCACCGTGCCCGAGTACAGGACGTCCTCGCCCATGTTCTGCCCCTGGTTGATCCCGGAGACCACCAGATCGGGCATATCATCGAGCAGGCCGGTCAGCGCCACGTGCACGCAATCGGTCGGCGTGCCATTGATGAAGCGAAAACCTTTCTGCACGCCCTCCCGCGCTTCGTAGACAGACAGCGGCCGCTGCAACGTCAGCGAATTCGATGCCCCGCTATGGTTCTGTTCGGGTGCGATCACGGTCACGCGCGCCAAGGGGGCGAGCGCGGCGTGGAGGACGGCGAGTCCCGGCGCGAGGTAGCCGTCATCGTTGGCGAGGAGGATATGCATGGCCGCGATTGTACCCGAGCAAAGCGGCGCGGGAGCGTCATCGTGCGCCCGGACATGCGGCGCCCGAATGGACGTCATGCAGCGATTTTTCGAACAGAACGACCGTGCTTTTCCTGCGCTACACTTGCCCGCAGCGCATGCGTACCCCCGCGCATGCCCCATTCCAACTGGAGACACAATGAAAGCCGTACTGTGCAAAGCTTGGGGCCCGCCCGACTCCCTGACCCTGGAAACGCTGCCCGATCTCGTGCCGGGTGATGGCGAGGTCGTCATCGACGTCAAGGCAGCCGGCGTCAACTTTCCCGATGTCCTGATCATTCAGAACAAGTACCAGGCCAAGCCGGAGCTGCCGTTCTCGCCCGGCTCCGAGCTGGCCGGCGTGGTCAATGCCGTTGGCGCGGGGGTCACGCACGTCAAGCCCGGCGACAAGGTCATCGCCTATCTCGGCAACGGCGCGTTTGCCAGCCAGGCCAAGGCGCCCGCCAAGGCCGTGGTGCCGATGCCTCCGGGCATCGACTTCGACGTGGCGGCGGCGTTCACGCTGACCTACGGCACATCCCACCATGCCGTGGTGGACCGTGGTGAGCTCAAGGCCGGTGAAACGATGCTGGTGCTGGGCGCGGCCGGTGGCGTGGGTCTGGCAGCCATCGAGATCGGCAAGGCCATCGGCGCGCGTGTGATCGCCGCGGCTTCCACCGATGAAAAGCTGGCAGTCTGCAAGGAACACGGCGCGGATGCGCTGATCAACTACAGCACCGAGGACCTGCGCGAGCGCGTCAAGGCGCTGACCGACGGCAAGGGCCCGGATGTCATCTATGACCCGGTGGGCGGCGTCTATGCAGAACCGGCGTTCCGCTCGATCGCCTGGCGCGGCCGCTATCTGGTGGTGGGTTTCGCCAACGGCGAGATCCCCAAGATGCCGCTGAACCTGGCGCTGCTCAAGGGCGCATCGCTGGTGGGCGTGTTCTGGGGTGAGTTCGCGCGCCGCGAGCCGAAGGCCAATCAGGCCAACATGGCGCAGATGCTCGGATGGATGAAGGAAGGCAAGATCCGCCCGCATATCTCGGCGCGGTATCCGCTGGAGCAGGCGCCGCAGGCGCTCAAGGACATGGAAGCCCGCAAGGTGACCGGGAAGATCGTCATCACGCCTTAAGTCGGACTTTTGTTCGCCCCTCTCCCGCTCACGGGAGAGGGGCGAAGTCAGATTACAGCTTCAAGCGTCAGAGCTTCTCCGTCTCCCCCGACTTCGGCTGCCATCGCATCAGCCGCTTCTCCCCCACCGTCACCATCCAGTCGAGTACCAGCGCGAACGCGGTCAGCACCACGATGCCCGCGAACACCGTGTTGATGTCGAAGGTGCCTTCCGCCTGCAGGATCAGGTAGCCAACGCCACGCGCCGACCCCAGGTATTCGCCCACCACCGCCCCGACAAACGCCAGGCCCACCGAGGTATGCAGCGAGGAAAACACCCAGCTCGTGGCGCTCGGCAGGTAGACATGGCGCAGCAGTTGCCGCTTGTTGGCGCCGAGCATGCGCACGTTGGCCAGCACCACCGGGCTTACTTCCTTGACGCCCTGATAGACGTTGAAAAAGACGATGAAGAACACCAGCGTCACCGCCAGCGCCACCTTTGACCAGATGCCGAGACCGAACCAGACCGCGAAGATCGGCGCCAGGATCACGCGTGGCATCGAGTTGGCAGCCTTGACGTAGGGATCGAGCACCGCCGAAGTGAACGGGCTCAGCGCCAGCCACAGGCCCACGCCCAGCCCGGACACGGTACCAATGCCGAATGCCAGCACCGTTTCGAGCAGCGTGACACCCAGGTGCAGGTAGATATCACGTTCGACGATGAACCAGCTCCAGATGCGCTGCGCCACCATCAGCGGCTCACCGAAGAAGAACGCCACTTGCTGGGAACGCGTGGCCATGTGCCACACGATCAGTACCACCGCAAGAAGCAGAAGCTGCCAGACGCGCAGCATACCTTTTGAGTCGGGACGGAATGCCATGTTCGATTGTTGTCCGATCGGGGAAACTCAGGCCGCCTTGCGCTGCTGCGCGTAGCCCTTGAGCACTTCTTCGCGCAGCACGTCCCAGATGGCGGCGTGCAGCTCCACGAAGCGCGGATGGTTGCGGATCTCGGCCACATCGCGCGGCCGCGGCAGGTCGATGGAAAACTCGCCGATCGGGTGCGTGCCCGGCCCGGCGGACAGCACCACCACGCGGTCGCTCATCGCGATGGCCTCGTCAAGGTCGTGCGTGATGAACAGCACGGCCTTGCGCTTGGCCGCCCACAGGTCGAGCACCTCGTTCTCCATGAGCTGGCGCGTCTGGATGTCCAGCGCCGAGAACGGCTCGTCCATCAGGATGATGTCCGGGTCCATCACCAGCGTCTGCGCCAGGCTCACGCGCTTGCGCATGCCGCCGGATAGCTGGTGCGGATAGCGATCACCAAACCCGCCCAGCCCCACGCGCCGCAGCCATTCCTCGCCCTGCTTCACCGCTTCATCGCGCGGCACTCCGCGGAACTCAAGGCCGGCGATCACGTTGTCGAGCGCGCTGCGCCACGGCATCAGCGCTTCGGCCTGGAACATGTAGCCGGCACGCGCGTTGATGCCCTTGAGCAGCTCGCCAAAGACGCGCACGGTCCCGGTCGAGGGTTCGAGCAGGCCGGCCGATACATTCAGCAGCGTTGATTTGCCGCAGCCGGTGGGGCCCACGACAGAGACAAACTCGCCGGGCTGGATGGATAGCGTGACGTCGCGCACAGCGGTATAGCGCTGCGCGCGGTCTTCGCGCGAGACGAAGGTGCAGGTCACGTTTTCGAGGGAAAGTGCAGGCGTGCTCATGACGGCATGACTCTGGGAAGCTTTCGCCCGCCGGACGGCTGGCGCGCGGCGGGCGACTGGGAGACGGCTCCTTGAAGGAGCCGGATCGGATACTGGCTTGTCTTACTTGTACTTGGCGTTGGCCTTCTGCACGAAGTTGTTCGTGAACGTGTTCTCGAGCTTGATCGCCTTGCCCTTGAGCTCCGGATCGAACTGCTGCAGCGTGTTCAGTGCCGTGTGCGGGCCATCGGCCGGCATCATGCCGTCCGGCGAAATCGCTTCCTTGACCTTGTCCCACGCGGCCAGGTACAGCGCGCGGTCACCCAGCAGGTAGCTTTCCGGCACGGTCTTGACGATGTCCGACGGGCCAGCCTTCTGCAGCCACTTCAGCGCGCGCACCATGGCGTTGGCCATTGCCTGGGTGGTGTTCGGATTCTGCTGGATGAACGACACCGACGCGTAGAGGCAGCCCGACGGCATATTGCCGCCGAACACGGTCTGCGTTTCCTTGATCGTGCGCGTGTCCGAGGCGATCTTGACCTCGTTCTTCTGCGTCAGCATCGAGATCACCGGATCGAGGTTGGCCATGGCGTCGATCTGGCCCGAACGCATCGCGGCCACCGCGCCGGCGCTGGCGCCCACACCGATGAACGACACGTCGGACGGCTTCAGGCCGGCCTTGGCCAGCACGAAGCTAGCCATCATGTTGGTCGACGAACCCGGCGCGGTCACGCCGATCTTCTTGCCCTTCAGGTCGGCAATCGACTTGAAGTTCGGCATGGTCTTGTTCGACACCACCAGCACGATCTGCGGCGCGCGGCCCTGGAGCACGAACTCCTGGTACTGCTGGCCCTTGGCCTGCAGGTTGATCGTGTGTTCGTACGCGCCCGACACCACATCGGCGCTGCCGCCGACCACGGCCTGCAGCGCCTTGGCGCCACCGGCAAAGTCGACGATCTCGACGTCGAGCCCTTCTTCCTTGAAGTAGCCCAGGCGCTCGGCGATCGTCAGCGGCAGGTAGTAGAACAGGTTCTTGCCCCCCACGGCGATGGTGACCTTGCTCTTCTCCGGCTTGCCCTGCGCCTGCGCGCTGCCAAACGTGAACCAGCCAGCCAGGAACAGCGCCAGCGCGATCAGCACCTGTTTCCAGAACTTCTTGTTGTACATATGGCTCTCCTGCCTTTTCTATTTCTGTTCGATCGAGGGGCGCGCCGCATGGCGGCTTGCTGCGATGCTAGCGGACGCAAGCGCCATGCGCATCGGGATCAATACCTAATCCCGGCAGACGCGGCGGCGGCCATGCTACACGCCGCCCCTTTCAGGCAGCTTGCCAACCCGTCATTCCGCGTGGATATCGGCGGCCTTGATCACCTTGGTCCAGCGCTGCAACTCGGCGCGCTGGTACTGGTCGAGCTGTTGCGGATTCATGTAGCGTGCCTCCGCACCAAGCTCCTCGGCCTTCTTGCGGAACGCCTCCGACTTCAT
Organism: Cupriavidus sp. HMR-1; assembly: GCF_000319775.1. Classification (NCBI taxonomy): domain Bacteria; kingdom Pseudomonadati; phylum Pseudomonadota; class Betaproteobacteria; order Burkholderiales; family Burkholderiaceae; genus Cupriavidus; species Cupriavidus sp. HMR-1. Next base: position 5,939 of record NZ_ANKP01000135.1, on the reverse strand, counting down.
GATCTTCTCGATCTCGGTTGTCAGCCGGTCGATCACTGGCTTGGGCGTACCCACGGGCGCGTACATCGCGAACCAGGACGAAACGTCGAGATCGGGATAGCCGGCCTCCGGCGCCGACGGCACGTCCTTCAGGCTGGGCAGCCGGGTCTTGCTCGTGACCACGAGCGGACGCAGCTTGCCGGCGGCGATATGGCCCATCAGCGGCGGCGGCGTGGTGATCGTCATGTCGACATTGCCGCCGAGCAGGTCGGTCATCGCTGGACCCGTGCCCTTATAGGGCACGTGCGTGATCTGGATACCCGCCATCTCGTTAAGCAATTCGGTCGAGACGTGCTGCAGCGACCCATTGCCCGACGATGCGTAGTTGAGCTTGTTCGGATTGGCCTTGGCGTAGGCCACCAGTTCCTTCAGCGACTTCACCGGCAGGCTGGAACGCACCACCAGCACCTGCGGCGCCGACAGCAGGTTGGCCACCGGCGCGAAGTCCTTGACCGGGTCCCACGAAGTCTTCGTCAGCAACGGCGTGATCACGTGATAGCCCGAGTACTGCACCAGCAGCGTGTAGCCATCCGGCTTGGCCCGTTGCACAGCCTGCGCGGCAATCGTGCCATTGCCGCCGGGCTTGTTGTCGACCACCACCGATTGTCCGAGCGCCTTCGACAGCGGCTCGGAAATCATGCGGGCGGCCAGATCGGTCGTGCCACCGGCGGCGGCCGACACCACAAGCATGATCGGGCGATTGGGGTACGTGCCCTCCTGCGCGTGTGCGGCCGCGGACATGGCCAGACCGGTGGCAGCCAGCAGTGTGCCGGCACCAATCAGTGTGCGTTTCATGGTTGTCTCCGTATGTTTTATTGGGGGACTCAAAAAATCTGTCGGTTGATGCCTGCCATCAAGTCTTGGCGAAGAACGCTTCCATCCACGCTGGCGGCTGATGCGTGCGCAGGCGCGGGCCGGCGCGCAGGAGCTGGCTGGACACGTCGCGTTGCACCAGATCGGAGACGCCCGCGACCACGTCGAGCAGCGCATCCAGATCAACGCCCGTATCCACGCCCATCGACGCGAACATGTGCACAAGATCCTCGGTGCTGACGTTGCCGCTCGCGCCGGGCGCGTACGGGCACCCACCCAACCCACCGGCCGCGGCGTCGAACCGCGTCACGCCGGTCTGCCACGCGGCGATCGCGTTCGCCAGGCCCATGCCTCGGGTGTTGTGCAGGTGAATCGTCAGGCCAGTCTTCGGCAAGGCGTGCTGGAACGCTTCGCAGAGCGCGGCCACCTGGTTGGGATAGGCCATGCCCGTGGTATCGCACAGGGTGATACCCGCCGCGCCGGCATCGGCAAACGCCTTCGCCAGGCGCATGACCTCGGCTTCGCTGACGTCGCCCTCGAACGGGCAGCCGAATACGGTCGACAGCGATACGTTGACAGGCACGCCGGCCTTGCCCGCTTCAGCGATCATCGCCAGCAACTGGGCCTGCGACTGATCGCGCGTCATGCGCAGATTGGCGCGGTTGTGCGTCTCGCTGGACGACATCACCAGATTGACTTCGTCGGGGCGGCAAGACAACGCGCGCTCCAGCCCGCGCAGGTTCGGCACCAGCACGGTCAGCCCAACACCGGGGACGCGCTCGACCTGATGCATCACGGCTTCCGCATCTGCCAGCGCGGGAATGGCGCGGGCCGACGTGAACGACGTGGCTTCGATACGCGCGAAACCGCAACGTGCCAGCGCGTTGACGAAGACGACCTTGCCCTCGGTGGGGACGATGAACGGTTCGATCTGGAGCCCGTCGCGCGGGGCGACTTCGTTGATCTCGACCTTCGCCGGGCCTGACAGCGGATACGTAGCAGCACTCATCTTGGCACTCATGCAATCACTCCACGCGTACGCAGGTCGGCAATGGCCGCTGCGTCGAAGCCGGCATCGGCCAGCACGGAATCGGTATGCTCGCCCAGCGTCGGCGCGCGATCGTGGATGCCGCCGGGATTGCCCGACAGCTTCGGCATGATGCCCGGCACCTCCACCTGCAGGCCCTTCGCGGATGTCACCGTCTCGATTACGCCGCGCGCCCGGTAGTGCGGGTCTTCGGCAATGTCCTTGACGGTGTAGATGCGGCCAGACGGCACGTCGGCGGTGCGCAGCACTTCCAGCGCGGAGGCCACGGTTTGTGTCTTCGTCCAGGCGGTAATCGCGGCGTCGATCTCGTCGACACGCTTCACGCGGCCATCATTGCGTGCCAGCGCCGGGTCTTCGCCCAGGTCGTTGCGACCCATCGCGGCCATCAGGCGGCGGAAGATTGCGTCACCGTTGGCAGCGATCAGCACATACTCGCCGCAGCCGCACAGGTAGGCATTCGACGGCGCGATCCCCGGCAAGGCCCCCCCGGCCGGCTGGCGCACAGCGCCGAACGCGGAGTACTCGGGCAACAGGCTTTCGCTCAGATTGAACAGCGACTCGTACAGCGCCACGTCGATGACCTGGCCTTCGCCACCGCGCGCATCGCGTTCGTACAGCGCCAGCAGCACGCCAAGCGCGCCATGCAGGCCGGCGATCGTGTCACCCAGCGACAAGCCCGCGCGCACGGGCGGGCGTCCGGGCTCGCCGGTCAGGTAGCGCAGCCCGCTCATCGCCTCGGCCACCGCCGCAAAGCCGGGCTCATCCCGCTTCGGGCCGCTTTGGCCGTAGCCCGAGACCCGCACCATGATCAGCTTCGGATTGTCGGCATGAAGCACATCCCAGCCGAGCCCCCATTTCTCCATGGTTCCCGGGCGGAAGTTCTCGATCAGGACATCGGCCTCGCTGGCCAGCTTGCGCACCAGCGCCTGGCCCTCCGGCTGGCGCAGATCGATGGCAATCGACTGCTTGTTGCGTGACTGAGCTTCCCACCAGACCGAGGTGTCTTCGTGCAACATGCGCCACTTTCGCAGCGGATCGCCCTGCCCGGGCGGCTCCACCTTGACCACGTGTGCGCCGAAATCGGCAAGTGTCTTGGCGGCAAAGGGGCCTGCAATCAGCTGGCCCAGTTCGAGAACGCGGATGCCGTCGAGAATCTGTCGCGCCATGAGTGTCTCCGAGAAACTGACCCCAATTGGGGTGGATTGGCGTAGTTTCGACGGAGTGTGCCCCAGCGGCGGGGTGATGCGGAATCGGCATTCCGGAAAGCGGGCTTTCTCGGAATGCGAAAGATCAGGGAGAACCCTATAGGGTTCGGAAGCGGGCTCGGGGGCTCAGAATGGCGCGCGGTCGCCGCAGAGATGGCTGATCAGCAGCCGCGCCGAGACCGTGAGCCCGGCCGGGTCTCGCATGCCGATCAGCAGCGAGCGGCGCGCCCAGGCGTCCTGAAGACCGACCAGCGAGAGCCCCATCGACTTGACGTGCGGCTCCGCGGCGATCCGCGGCAGCACCCCCACGCCCAGACCGGCCATGACCATGCGGCACATCGCGTCGAAGCTCCGCACCTGGATGCGCAACCGAAACTGCCGCTCGAGCCGACTACTCTCTTCCAGCAGCCGTGCCGCCAGCGAGGTCACCTGCGGCAAGCTGACGAAGTCGTATTCGAGCGCATCGGCATAGTGGACCGGGCCGTTTTGCGCCAGCGGATGCCCCGGCGGCGTGATGATGACGAGTTCGTCCTGCCGATACTCGACCGTCACCAGTCCCGCGCACGGCGTGCGGTCGGCGAAGATGCCCACATCGGCCCGGTTTTCCATGACAGCGGCAACGATATCGCTGCTGTTGTGTTCTTCGAGTTCGATGCGGATGGTGGGATGCTGGCGCATGAACTGCGCCAGATCATCGGGAAGAAACTGCGTGATGGCCGAGGTATTGGCACAGACGCGCACCTGCCCGCGCACACCCGAGGCGTAGTCGGACATCACCCCGGCCATGCGCTCCACGTCCTGCAGGATGGTCAGCGCGTGGTGGAAGCAGGCCTGCCCCGCCTCGGTAAGCTGCACGCCAGCGGCATGGCGAAAAAACAGCGGCGCCCCGACCGCAGTCTCCAGGTCGGAGATCCGCTTGCTGGCAGCCGCCACGGCGAGATGCGATTGCCGCGCGCCGGCCGAGATACTGCCCTGCCGTGCCACGGCCACGAACAGCCCCAGCGTGACGAGATCGAAGCGCGCCAGATTCATGGTCCGTTACAGGGTGCGACGGTCCATCACGGCGCGGGCGATGGTGCCCGCATCCACGTATTCCAGTTCGCCACCCACCGGCACGCCTCGCGCCAGACGCGAGACCTTGAGCCCGCGCGCCTTCAGCATTTCGCCGATGTAGTGCGCGGTGGCCTCGCCCTCGCTGGTGAAGTTGGTGGCGACGATCACCTCGCTGGCCGGGCCACCGAGTTCGGGGTCGGTAGCACGTGCCAGCAGGCGGTCGAGATGAATCTCCTTCGGACCGATGCCGTCGAGCGGCGAGAGCCGCCCCATCAGCACGAAATACTGGCCGCGATAGGTCAGCGTCTGCTCGATCATGACCTGATCGGCCGGCGTTTCGACCACGCAGAGCAGCGTCGCGTCACGCTCTGGATCGCTGCAGGTTCCGCAGATTTCGAGTTCGGTGAAGGTATTGCAGCGCGTGCAATGGCGGATGCCATCGACGGCCCCGCGCAGCGCGTCGCCAAGCTTGCGCGCGCCTTCGCGGTCGTGCTGCAGCAGGTGATACGCCATGCGTTGGGCCGACTTCGGTCCAACGCCGGGCAGCACCTTGAGCGCCTCGATCAGCGCCTGCAGCGAGGTGGGCGGCGCCGCTCTCATGACAGAGCCGCCTGGTCGGAACGTGTCATCAGAATGGCAGCTTGAAGCCCGGAGGCAGCGGCAGACCCGACGTCATCGAACCCATCTTTTCTTGCGTGGTGGCCTCGGCCTTGCGCACGGCGTCGTTGAACGCGGCGGCTACCAGGTCTTCCAGCAGATCCTTGTCATCGGCCAGCAGGCTCGGATCGATCGTGACGCGCTTGACGTCGTTCTTGCAGGTCATCACCACCTTCACAAGGCCGGCGCCGGACTGGCCCTCGACCTCGATCTGGGCAAGCTGCTCCTGCATCTTCTTCATGTTTTCCTGCATCTGCTGGGCTTGCTTCATCAGCCCGGCCAGTTGACCTTTCATCATGGGATCACTCCTTGAATACGTGTGGATGGGGGCGGGCGGCGCGGCCCTTGGTCAGGCGGCCGCCACTTGAAACTTGAGATTCAGGCTGCGCGCGGCTGGATCGACCCTGGCACGATCTGGCCGCCGAACTCCCGCAGCAGACCTTGTACAAACGGGTCGCGGTCGATCTCGGCCTCGGCTTCGCGCTGGCGTTCGGCACGCGCCGCGGCATCGACAGCCGCCGCGGTATGCGTCACGCCGCCGACGACGCATTGCACGCGCACGTCGACGCGGAAATGCTCGACCAGCGCGGCCTGAAGCCGCTCCGCGACGTTAGCTTCGGCAATCGCCGCAACCGGCACGCGCAGATGCAGCGTACGGCCGACCACGCGATGCAGTTCGCTTTGAAGTGCAAGCTGCTGGGCCAGCCCCTTGAGCGGCAGGGTGGCGGCGAACTCGGGCCAGTCGCCAGTGAAAACCGGCGGCGTGCCATCCTCGCCGGCGCTTGGCGCCACTTGCGGGACGGCAGGTGCCAGTTGCACTGCCGGTTCCGGTTCGGGCTTGCTGACCGGCTTGGCTGCCAATTGCGTCGGCGCCGGCTTGCGAGCAGCGCGCGGCGCGCGATCGGCGCTGTCGGATTCAAAGCCGTTGTCGAAACCACCGAAGCTCGGGTCATAGCCCGGATCGCTGTCGTACGGACCGATCACAGGCAGATCGGGCGGCATCTCTTCCCACGGCGGTACGTCACTTGCACCCGCGGCTTCCCACGGCGGGACGGACGTGGCTTCGGGTTGCGGCGCGGGCTTGGCGACCGGTGCCGGGCGCGCGGCCGCGACAGGGGCAGCAG
>NZ_ANKP01000134.1:0-15294 GCF_000319775.1 Cupriavidus sp. HMR-1 | reverse complement strand
CCCCGGCAGCCGCTGCCCCCGCAGCCGCCGCCAGCGCTGGCGCCATCGCCATGCCGTCGGCTGCCAAGCTGATGGCCGAGGGTGGCCTGTCTGCTTCGCAAGTGGCTGGCACTGGCAAGGACGGCCGCATCACCAAGGGTGACGTGCTGGCAGCCGGCTCGGCTCCCGCTCCGGCCGCCAAGGCTGCTCCGGCTCCGGCCGCCGCCAAGCCGGCCCTGCCGCAAGTGTCGGCCCAGGTTGACTTCGCTGCGCTGGGCGATCGCCCGGAAGAGCGCGTGCCGATGAGCCGCCTGCGCGCCCGTATCGCCGAGCGTCTGATCCAGTCGCAATCGACCAACGCCATCCTCACCACCTTCAACGAAGTGAACATGAAGCCGGTGATGGATCTGCGCGCCAAGTACAAGGATCGCTTCGAGAAGGAACACGGTGTGAAGCTGGGCTTCATGTCTTTCTTCGTGAAGGCCGCCGTGCACGCGCTGAAGAAGTACCCGGTCATCAACGCCTCGGTGGACGGCAACGACATCGTCTACCACGGCTACTTCGACATCGGTATCGCCGTGGGCTCGCCGCGTGGTCTGGTGGTGCCGATCCTGCGCAACGCCGACCAGATGAGCCTGGCCGACATCGAGAAGAAGATCGCCGAGTACGGTACCAAGGCGCGTGACGGCAAGCTGTCGCTGGAAGAGCTGACCGGCGGTACGTTCTCGATCTCGAACGGCGGTACGTTCGGCTCGATGCTGTCGACCCCGATCATCAACCCACCGCAGTCGGCCATCCTGGGCGTGCACGCCACCAAGGACCGTGCCGTGGTGGAAGACGGCCAGATCGTGATCCGTCCGATGAACTACCTGGCGATGTCCTACGACCACCGTATCATCGACGGCCGCGAAGCCGTTCTGGGTCTGGTGGCCATGAAGGAAGCGCTGGAAGATCCGGCTCGTCTGCTGCTGGACCTGTAATTCAGGCCAGACCTCCGTCTATCGTTTGTCGTCGTCCCCGCGCTTCGCGTGCGGGGACCCGGCCGCCACATCGCCGCCGGACGCCCGCCCTTGCGCGGGCATGACGCACCAGTGAGAAATTTCCCATGAGCAAACAATTCGACGTGCTGGTGATCGGCGCCGGCCCCGGCGGCTATATCGCCGCCATCCGCGCTGCCCAGTTGGGCCTGAACGTGGCTTGCCTGGAAGGCAATGCCTATGACGATCCGAAGGGCGAAGCACGCCTGGGCGGTACCTGCCTGAACGTAGGCTGCATTCCGTCCAAGGCACTGCTGGCTTCCTCGGAAGAGTTCGAGAACGCCTCGCATCACCTGGCCGACCATGGCATCACCGTGGGCGACGTCAAGGTCGACGTGGCCAAGATGCTCAAGCGCAAGGACGACATCGTCAGCAAGATGACGAAGGGCATCGAGTTCCTGTTCCGCAAGAACAAGGTGACCCTGTTCAAGGGCTACGGCAAGTTCACCGGCAAGGCTGCAGAAGGCTTCCAAGTGGAAGTGAACGGCGAAACGCTGACCGCCAAGCAAGTCATCATCGCCACGGGCTCGAAGGCTCGCCATCTGCCGGGCATCGCTGTCGACAACAACCTGATCAGCGATAACGAAGGCGCGCTGAAGTTCGGTACCGTGCCGAAGAAGCTGGGCGTGATCGGCGCCGGCGTGATCGGCCTGGAACTGGGCTCGGTGTGGCGCCGTCTGGGTGCCGAAGTGACCGTGCTGGAAGCGCTGCCCGCATTCCTGGGCGCAGCCGACGAAGGCGTGGCCAAGGAAGCGCAGAAGCTGCTGACCAAGCAGGGGCTGCAGTTCCATCTGAGCGTCAAGGTCGACGAAGTGAAGACCGGCAAGGACAACGTCACGGTCAACTACACCGACAAGGACGGCAAGGCACAGACGCTGGAAGTCGATCGCCTGATCGTGTCGGTGGGCCGCGTGCCGAACACCGACAACCTCGGCCTCGACGCCGTGGGCCTGGGCGTGGACCAGCGTGGCTTCATCGAGGTGGACGATCACTGCCAGACCAAGGTGCCGGGCATCTGGGCAATCGGCGACGTGGTGCGTGGCCCGATGCTGGCGCACAAGGCCGAAGACGAAGGCGTGGCTGTGGCCGAGCGTATCGTTGGCCAGAAGCCGCACATCGACTTCAACACGGTTCCCTGGGTTATCTACACGTTCCCGGAAATCGCGTGGGTCGGCAAGACCGAGCAGCAACTCAAGGCCGAAGGCCGCGAGTACAAGTCGGGCCAATTCCCGTTCATGGCCAATGGCCGTGCGCTGGGCATGGGTGCTTCGGACGGTTTCGTGAAGATGCTGGCCGATGCCAAGACCGACGAGATCCTGGGCGTGCACATCGTGGCCGCGAATGCTTCGGACCTGATCGCCGAAGCCGTGGTGGCGATGGAGTTCAAGGCTGCGAGCGAAGATATCGGTCGCGTTTGCCACCCGCACCCGTCGATGTCGGAAGTCATGCGCGAAGCCGCGCTGGCCGTCGACAAGCGTCAGCTCAACATGTAAGGCATTTGCCTCGCAAAGTGTGAGCACCGGCGCGCCGCCATTCGCGGCGCGCCGTTTTCACTTGCAGCCTCCGGTTGAACCCACATGAACGTCACCGAGTTTTACGAACACGAACTCAAGCAGCGCGGCTATCAGTCTGATGAGGCGCAGCGTCGCGCCGTGGAGCGGCTCCAGCAATGCTATGACGAGTGGGTGGCCTACAAGGGCCGTCGAAACAGCACGCTGAAGAAGCTGCTGGTACACCCCGAGGTGCCGAAGGGCGTCTACATGTGGGGTGGAGTGGGGCGCGGCAAGTCGTTCCTGATGGACAGTTTCTATTCCTGCGTGCCGGTGGTGCGCAAGACGCGGCTCCACTTCCACGAGTTCATGCGCGAGGTGCATCGGGAACTCGAGGAACTGCGCGGCCGGGCAGACCCGCTGGACGAACTGGCGAAACGCATTGCGCGCCGCTTCCGGCTGATCTGCTTCGACGAGTTCCACGTCAATGATGTGGCGGATGCGATGATCCTGCATCGTCTGCTGCAGCAGTTGTTCGAAAACGGTGTGCAGTTCGTGATGACGTCGAACTATCGCCCGGATCTGCTTTACCCGGACGGCCTTCACCGTGATCGGGTGCTGCCGGCTATTGCGCTGCTGCAGCAAAAACTCGATGTGCTCAATGTCGATGCCGGCATCGACTACCGCAAGCGGGCGCTGGAACAGGTGCAGGCCTACCACACGCCGCTGAACCGGGAAGCCAGCGCCGCGCTGCGCGATGCGTTCGTGTCTATCGCGGGTACGGCGGACGAATCTCCGATCCTGCATATCGAACATCGCGAGATCAAGGCGCTGCGCAAGGCCAATGGCGTGGTCTGGTTCGATTTCGCAACCTTGTGCGGCGGCCCGCGCTCCCAGAACGACTATCTGGAGATTGCGTCACAGTTTCATACGGTGATCCTGTCGGATGTGCCGAAGATGACGCCGCGGATGTCCTCGGAGGCGCGCCGCTTCACCTGGCTGATTGATGTTTTCTACGATCACAAGGTCAAGCTGCTGATGTCCGCCGAGGTGCCAGCCGACGAACTCTATACCGAAGGCCAGATGGCGAACGAGTTTCACCGGACGGTGTCGCGGATCATCGAGATGCAGTCGAGGGAGTACATCGAGTCCGAACGTCGTACCGTCGACACCTCGTTGACCTGACAGGCTGGCAGGGGGGGGGTGAGGGCCATTCGAATCGGCTCCCCTGTCTGCACCGCCCCGGCCCTGACTCCATTTTTGGAAGTTTGATCTTTATCAAGGCATATGGCGCGCTGGTTACCTAGTATTCGCTGGGTACTAAAAGCGCACTATGCCGTCCCTGCACGCCAGCCCCCTCGCGCCCGATGGAACGTCCGTTCCGTCCAATCCGAGCGCACAACTTGGTTCCGCCGCAGCCCTTGCCTCGGGCACACGGCCTGGGTCGGCGTCTCTGTCCACATCCACTGTTCATTGTTTTCATTGCGGCCAGCCTCTCGGGCGCGATGTCACGCCGCTCGTCGCTGATATAGACGGGCAGCGCCGCACGTTCTGCTGTGGCGGCTGCCAGGCGCTGGCACAGACACTCTATTCAGCAGGTTTCGGGCATCTATATAGCGATGTCACGCGATTCGCGCGGCCGATAGATGCCCAGGCGCGACGCGAGGCGGAACCTGTGTGGGCCGCCTACGATACCCCTGAGCTGCGCAACCAGTTCGTTCGCGAACTGGGCGATGGCCGGGCGGAGATTACGCTAGCACCGGAAAACATCCGCTGCGCAGCCTGTGCCTGGCTGATCGAGCAGCACCTCGGACAACTGGATGGGGTCGAGTCGGCCGTGGCGAACGTGGCTACGCGCCGCGTGGTGGTGCGCTGGCAAGAGAACAAGCAGGGCGTGGCAGGGCTGCTGTCCACGCTGGCCGACATCGGCTACCAGGCATGGCCGTTCGAGGTGTCGCGTGGCGACCAGCACGATCGCCGTGAGCGGCGCGGCCTGCTGATGCGCATGGCGGTGGCGATGCTCGGCATGATGCAGGTGATGATGTATGCATGGCCGCTCTATACGCACGAAGCCACGATCGACCCCGGCCAGCTTCAGTTGATGCGCTGGGCGAGCTTTGCGCTGACGATCCCGGTGGTTCTTTACTCTGCCTCACCGATTTTCGCTGGCGCATGGCGTTCATTGCGGCAACGGCATATGGGCATGGACGTGCCTGTCGCGATCGGTGTGCTGGCTGGCTTCTTCGCGAGCGCTGTGGCAACCGTGCGGGGCGTGGGGGAGGTCTACTTCGATTCCGTGACGATGTTCGTCGCGTTCCTTCTGTTGGCCCGCTATCTGGAGTTGCGTGTCCGGCAGGCCTCGCGCAGTGGCGCCGAGATGCTGGCGCGCCAGCTGCCCGCGACCTGCGAGCGGCTGGTGGAGGCGAGCGGCGTCGGCGAGCGGATTCCGGTTGCGCGACTGAATGCCGGCGACCGGATTCGCGTGAAGGCGGGCGAGATCATGCCGGCCGACGGTGTCGTGGTGGCCGGTGTCAGCGAGATCGACGAATCGATGCTGACAGGGGAGGCGCGGCCGGTGAAGCGCGCCATTGGTGACACGGTGCTGGCGGGTTGCTTCAATGCCGCCAGTCCGCTCGAGGTGAGCGTGCGCCGGATCGGCGCGCAGACCCGTCTCGCCGAGATCGTCGCCGTGCTGGATCGCGCGCTGGCGGACAAGCCCCGCCTGGCCCAGTTGGCGGATCGCGTGGCCGGCTGGTTTGTCGCCACCCTCTTGATTCTGGCCGCAATCACCGGGCTGGTCTGGGCGATCTGGATCGATCCATCACGCGCACTGCTGGTTACCGTCGCCGTGCTCGTAGTGAGCTGTCCTTGCGCGTTGTCGCTGGCTACTCCGGCGGCGCTGGCCGCTGCTGGCGCGGCGTTGTCGCGGCGCGGCGTGCTGGTGACCCGCGCGCATACGCTCGAAGCGCTTTCGGGGGTCACGGACGTCATGCTCGACAAGACGGGCACGTTGACCGAGGGGCGCTTTGCGCTCGTGTCGACGGAGATCGCGGGCAATCTGGATGCGTCAACTTGCCAGAGTCTTGCCGCCGCCATGGAGCGTGGTGGGGAACATCCAATTGCCAGGGCCCTGGTTGACGCCGCGACGGACCATGCCGAACGGCTGGTGGCTGACCTGCACAACGTTCCCGGGCAAGGGTTGCAGGCAATTGTCGACGGCCGGTCGATGCGGCTGGGGCGTAGAGAGTTCGTCGCGGAACTGGCACCGGCAGCGGCCGATATCCGCCGCAGTGGCGACCGTTATCCTGGCGCCACCGAGGTCTGGCTTGGTGACACAAGCGGACCGCTGGCGTGTTTCCAGTTGGCCGATGTCGAACGGCCCCAGACTGCCGAGCTTCTGGCTTCGCTGACCCGACTCGGTGTGCGCTGTCATCTGGTTTCGGGCGATCAGCCGGCAGCGGTGCGCTGGTGGGCGGACCGCTTTGGCATCGAGACCGCCGTTGGCGCGGTCACGCCTGAAGGCAAACGCGACTATGTAGCCAACCTTCAACAGCAGGGCGCCGTCGTTCTGGCGGTGGGCGACGGCATCAACGATGCGCCGGTGCTGGCCCAGGCGCAGGTTTCGATAGCGATTGGCAGCGGCGCGCCATTGGCGCAGGCCGGTGCCGATGCCGTGCTGACACACGGCGGCGTGGGCGAGATCGCCAATGCCATCGCCGTGGCCCGCAAGACGCGCCGCGTGGTGCGCCAGAACCTGGGTTGGGCCTTTTTCTACAACGTCGTGGCGATCCCCCTGGCAGCTACCGGACTCGTTACGGCATGGATGGCAGGCATTGGAATGTCCGTGTCGTCGTTACTGGTTGTCGGCAATGCATGGCGCCTGTTGCGCGCCGCGGCGGCGCCGGCCAGGGAGTCCTGAATATGGAAACACTCTATCTATTGGTGCCGATGAGCCTGGTGCTGGTGGCTGTGATCGCCGGGGCGCTGTGGTGGGCATTGCACGCAGGGCAGTACGACGACCTCGATCGCCCGGCGGAAGCAATTCTGCTCGACAACGACAAGCCTTGAATGTCAAGGCATATAGGTGACCGTTGCGGCGAACGCGCATTGACCGGAATTAATGCAAGCAGTTCGCAAGGGATGCTGGTGGCTTGATGAAAGTCAACGCGACTTGTAAGCCGATTTTCTAAAGTCACACCGTCAGTAGGTTTATTTTTACTTTTTGCATTGGGGGTCTGAATGGCTGTCACCACCGCGTCCTCACGCGCCGACACCTTCAACTATGGAGTCGTGCGGCAGTTTGCCGTCATGACCGTGGTTTGGGGGATCGTTGGCATGGCCGTAGGCGTTCTGCTTGCGGCGCAATTGATCTGGCCGGATCTGAATTTCAATACACCGTGGTTATCGTTCGGTCGCTTGCGACCGCTTCACACCAATGCGGTGATCTTTGCATTTGGCGGTAGCGCGCTGTTCGCCACGTCGTACTACGTCGTGCAACGCACCTGCCAGGCCCGGCTGTTCTGCGGCCCGCTGGCGTCGTTCACGTTCTGGGGCTGGCAAGCCATCATCATCGCGGCGGTGATCACGCTGCCGATGGGCATTACTTCTTCCAAGGAGTATGCCGAGCTCGAATGGCCGATCGATATCCTGATCACGCTGGTCTGGGTTGCCTACGCGGTGGTGTTCTTCGGCACGATCATCAAGCGCAAGACCCGTCACATCTACGTGGCGAACTGGTTCTTCGGCGCTTACATTCTGACGATCGCCATCCTCCATATCGTCAACAACATTGAAATGCCGGTGTCGATGTGGAAGTCGTACTCCGCCTATGCAGGCGTGCAGGACGCGATGATCCAGTGGTGGTACGGCCACAACGCGGTGGGCTTCTTCCTGACCACCAGCTTCCTGGGGATGATGTACTACTTCATCCCGAAGCAGGCGGAGCGTCCGATCTACTCGTATCGCCTGTCGATCGTCCACTTCTGGGCGCTCAACTTCACGTATATGTGGGCGGGTCCGCACCACCTGCAATACACCTCGCTGCCTGACTGGGCGCAGTCGCTGGGCATGGTGTTCTCGCTGATCCTGCTGGCTCCGTCGTGGGGCGGCATGATCAACGGGATCATGACGCTGTCCGGTGCCTGGCACAAGCTGCGTACCGATCCGATTCTCAAGTTCCTGGTGGTGGCGCTGTCGTTCTACGGCATGGCCACGTTCGAGGGCTCGATGATGTCGATCAAGACCGTGAACGCGCTGTCGCACTACACGGACTGGACGATCGGCCACGTGCACTCGGGTGCCCTGGGCTGGGTCGCGATGATCTCGATCGGCTCGCTTTACTACCTGATTCCGCGCCTGTTCGGAGAGAAGGAGATGTACAGCACGCGCCTGATCGAGTGGCACTTCTGGATTGCGACGATCGGCGTCGTGCTCTATATCGCCTCGATGTGGATCGCCGGTGTGATGGAAGGCCTGATGTGGCGCGCCACGCAGCCTGATGGCACGCTGACCTATGCGTTCGTCGAAGCGGTCAAGGCAAAGTATCCGTTCTATCTGATCCGTCTGCTGGGTGGCCTGTGCTTCCTGAGCGGCATGATCCTCATGGCTTACAACGTGGCACGTACCATCATTGGCAAGCCTGCGGTTGACGCTCCGATTCCGGCCAACCTGCCGGCTTCCGCCCACTGATCGCCGAGGACCGAACGATGTCTCAAAAACAAGGATTCTTTTCCCACGAAACGCTGGAGAAGAACGTCGGCTGGCTGATCATTGCAACCATCATCGTGGTCAGCATCGCTGGCCTGGTGCAGATCGTGCCGCTGTTCTTCCAGCACTCGACGACCGAGCCCGATCCGGGCATCACACCGTACTCGCCGCTGCGCCTGATGGGGCGCGACATCTACATCCGCGAGGGTTGCGTTGGTTGCCACTCGCAGCAGGTGCGTACCCTGCAGGCGGAGACTGAGCGTTATGGCCATTTCTCCACGGCGGGCGAGTCGGTGTATGACCACCCGTTCCTGTGGGGCTCGAAGCGTACCGGTCCAGATCTCGCGCGTGTTGGCGGCCGTTACTCGGACGACTGGCAGCGGATCCACCTGCGCAATCCGCGTGATGTGGTTCCCGAGTCGGTGATGCCTTCGTACCCGTGGCTGGAGAAGACGCAGTTGCCCACCAACGACATCCAGGCACGCATGCACGCGCTGAAGCGTCTGGGTGTGCCGTACAAGGACGAAGAGATTGCTCGTGCGCCTGAAGAGCTGGCAGGCAAGACGGAAGAAGATGCGCTGGTGGCGTATCTGCAGGGGCTGGGCCTGAATCGCCGCAACGTGCGCGTTGACTCGGCGGCGGCTCCGGCGCCGGCGAAGGAGTGATGCCATGGCGATCGTGACCGCAATTGCAACCGTCGTGTCGATGCTGACGTTCATTGGCATCTGCTGGTGGGCATGGTCGGGCGGCCGCCAGGCCGCCAATCAGGAATCGGCGATGTTGCCGTTTGCCCTGCCTGACGAAACCACAACTACAAGCCGGAACCCACAGCCATGAGCGATTTCATTTCCGATTTCTGGAGTTATTACATCGCGGCCATCGCGCTCATCGGGATCGTCTGGTGTGTCTGGCTGCTGTTTTCCCAACGCAAGATGCCGAAAGGTGTCAGCACCACTGATGACACCGGTCATGTCTGGGATGGTGACCTGCGCGAACTGAACAACCCGCTGCCACGTTGGTGGATGTGGATGTTCCTGCTGGCCTGCATCTTCGGTCTTGGTTACCTGGCGCTGTATCCGGGCCTGGGATCGTACGCCGGTATGCTCAAGTTCTCGACGCAGGGCGAGCTTGCCGCTCACCGCGAGGCCGCCGAGAAAACGCAGCACCAGATCTACGCCAAGTATCTGAGCATGGATATCAAGCAGGTGGCGGCGGATCCTGACGCACGCGAGATCGGCCAGCGGTTGTTCCTGAACTACTGCGCGCAGTGCCACGGTTCGGATGCGCGTGGCAGCCGAGGCTTCCCCAACCTGACCGACAACGATTGGCTCTACGGTGGCGAGCCGGAGACGATCCAGCAGACGATCACCAAGGGCCGCAATGGCGTGATGCCATCGTTTGCCAGCACGATCGATGCGAAGCAGGCCGGCGATACTGCCCAGTACGTGCGTTCGCTGTCTGGTCTGTCGTCGGATCCGATTCGCGCATCGCGTGGCGAAAGCACGTTCAAGTCGACCTGCGCGGCCTGCCATGGCGCCAACGGCAAGGGCAACCAGGCACTCGGCGCGCCGAACCTGACCGACAACACGTGGTTGTACGGCAGCTCGGAAGCGACCATCGTCGACGCGATCCTGAAGGGACATAACGGTCATATGCCGGCGCACGAGGAGATTCTGACGCCTGAGCGCATCCGCATGCTGACCGCATATGTGTGGGGTCTCTCGAATACGGGAGGCGCTGCAAAATGACTAACTGCCCCGGGGCCGGGCGGCGTGCCGCCCACCGGGGCGTGAGGGCAACACGATGAGCGCGCCCCTTAACGCCCCCGATCACTCGGACGATCACGCCTCGAACGATCCGTCTGCAAGCCAGTCGGCGAGCGATCGTAACGGCAACACTTGGCGTCCCGCGCCGCCCCCCAAGGGGGCCGAGACCACCGAGGAAGCGCTGTACGAGGTCCGCCGCAAGATCTATCCGCGCTCGACTTCTGGCGCGTTTTCGAGCTGGCGCGTGTGGCTGGTCATCCTGACGCAGTTGATTTACTACGGAACGCCCTGGCTGCAGTGGAATGATCGCCAGGCCGTGCTGTTCGATCTCGGCGCGCGCAAGTTCTACATCTTCGGTCTCGTGCTGTGGCCGCAGGATGTGATCTATCTCGCTGTGCTGCTGGTCATTTCTGCGCTATCGCTATTTCTGTTCACCGCCATCGCGGGACGCCTGTTCTGCGGCTATGCCTGTCCTCAGACGGTCTACACAGAGATATTCATGTGGATCGAGCGACATGTCGAAGGGGATCGCATCGCGCGGATCCGACTCGACGGCGATCCCTGGAGCCTGCGCAAGCTGCGAATCAAGGCGACCAAGCATGTGCTCTGGGTGCTGATCGCACTGTGGACGGGCTTCACGTTTATCGGGTATTTCGCACCGATTCGGGAACTTGGTAGCGAGGTCCTGCATTTCACGCTAGGACCCTGGCAGAGCTTCTGGATGCTGTTCTACGCATTTGCGACCTGGGGCAACGCCGGATTCATGCGCGAGCAGGTGTGCAAGTACATGTGCCCCTATGCGCGTTTCCAGAGCGTGATGGTCGACCGCGATACCTATGTCGTGACCTATGACGTGGGTCGTGGGGAGCCGCGTGGTAGCCGTTCCCGCAAGACCGATCGCCATGCGGCTGGTATTGGCGATTGCGTGAATTGCAGTATCTGCGTGCAGGTGTGTCCGACCGGTATCGATATTCGTGATGGCCTCCAGTACGAGTGCATCGGTTGTGGCGCCTGTATCGACGCGTGCAATCTCGTCATGGACAAGATGGAGTACCCGCGCGGCCTGATCCGATACACGTCGGAAAACGCCATGCGCAAGTCCCTGACGACATCCGACGCGCGCAAACGGCTGCTGCGACCACGCACGATCATCTATACGCTGATCTGGCTGGTTCTGGCGGCGGGCTTCGTCGCATCGCTGGCAATGCGGTCGCCGATCAAGGTCGACATCATTCGGGATCGCGGCGCGCTGGGCCGGGAAGTGGAGGGCCGCTGGATCGAGAACGTCTATCGGCTCCAGGTGATCAACACCACGGAAGCGCCGATGCGGATTCGCGTGCAGGCTGAGGGCGACGATCTGACTGGACTGACGGTCGAGTATGACAAGTCCGCCGAGGCCATGCAGCCAACGTCCAACCGGTTGTTGCCGATTCGCATTCGCGTGCCGATCGACGATGCCAAGGAAGGCACGCACAAGATCAACGTAACCGTGACGGCGGAGGGCGAGGACGGCCGAGACGCGCATATCAGGCAATCCACGAGTTTCATTGTTCCCCGCAATCTGTGATGCTGAGGGTGAAATGGCAGCAAACAAGGAGAGCGCAATGACATCCCAACAGTCCAAGCCCTGGTACAGGGAACCGTGGCCGTGGCTTTTGATGAGCGGTCCGTTGCTTGCAATTATTGGCTGCGGCGTGACCATCTGGCTTGCCAACACGCATCCGGATTTGCCGATTTCCGGCGTGGAGCGTCATGGCCTGGTCGTGGAGAAAACGGGGGCGGAGCATGTAGCGTCGCCGGCTGCGAGGCGCCCATGAGACTCCGCTGGCTGATGTGGGTACTTTGGCCGGCGTTTCTGATGGGCGGAGCGGCCACCGCCACCGTGTTTTCGGTCGTTGATCCGGGCGATCTCACGTTCTTCGGGCACCAGGTGGAAGCGTCTCGTGAGGCGGTCTACACGATTGGCTTCCTGGTGGCGTGGTTGTTTTGCGCATTGTCCAGTGGGCTGACGCTCTACACCATGCCAACCAAGCTCGAGGAGACCGACGAACTCGAGTAATGGCTCGAGTGCTGGCAGAAAGCAAAACGGCCGCACCGGGAGATCTGCTCCCGATACGGCCGTTTTCCTGGCCACGATGCCCGTTAGCAGTTTCGGCTATAGACCTGCCTGATGCCTTCCATGTCCACGAGTTTCACGTGTCGTTGGCGAATCTGAATCAGGCCGGCTTCGGCGAATCGAGAAAAGAGCCGACTCACGGTTTCGAGCTTGAGGCCAAGATAGCTGCCGATTTCTTCGCGGCTCATCCGCAGCACGAACTCGCTCGACGAGTAACCGCGCATCGACAGGCGCTCGGACATGTTGACGAGAAATGCTGCCAGGCGCTCTTCGGCACGCATCGAGCCAAGAGTGATCAGCATGATCTGGTCCTGCGAGATTTCCTTGCTCATCAGCCTCAGGAACTGCTGCTGGAGAGAAGGCAACGTGCCGGACAGCGATTGCAGGTCATCGAATCGCACGACGCAGACCTCTGTGTCCTCGAGCGCGGTGGCGTCGGACGCATGCTGCATCTCGCTGAGGCCGTCGAGCCCGACGACCTCACCGGGCAAATGGAAGCCGGTGATTTGCGTGCGTCCGTCCTCCATGGTCACGTGGGTCTTCAATGTGCCAAAGCGGATCGCATAGACTGCGGTAAGTGGTTCGCCCATGCGATAGAGCGTTTCGCCCTTATGAACACGAACGCGTTCCTGTACGAGCGTGTCCATCTTTGCGAGGTCCTGTTGCGACATGCCCACGGGAAGGCAAAGCTGGCCCATGGCGCAAGTGGAGCAACGCGGAGACATCTCGGTGACGGGAATGGAGGTAAGCAATTGATGGTGCTCGCATGAATGCGCTTGCGATGGAGGCGCGATGCAGGCATTTTACAGCGTGATGTGACGCAGAAGCGAGGAACAGTTGCCATTTGGTGTGCTTTTCAGTGTCTTTACACTTGCGTTGCTTGGTGGCGTGCATTGCGCCGCCATGTGCGGAGGAATTGCCATTGCCGTCGAGCAACGGCAATCCGGGGGGGCTGTTGCGGTCGTTAGCCTCGTGCATCGCTCGCGATTTCACTGGTGGCTGGAACTGCTGGTCATGCACGCCGGGCGTCTCACGACCTATGTGCTGCTTGGGGCGCTGATGGGAGCGGTGGGTGCGACAGTCTGGAAGCAGGACTACCTTCCAGTGCAGCGCTGGCTCTATGGCGCGGGCAGCCTGTTACTGGTTCTGACCGGGGTGTGGTTGTTGCGGGGCCGCGTCATGCGTGCAGCATGGCTCGAACGGCTGGCGGCGCGGGCTGCCTCGTATGTCGTCCGGGGCGTCGCGTCGCTGGGCATGCAGATGCCGCTTCGCTTGCGTCGGCACGCGCCCATCATGCGGCGCTATGGGATGGGGTTGGCCTGGGGGCTGGTGCCCTGTGGTATGGTGTATGGCGCACTTGCGCTGGCCTTGTTGGCTGGAAATGCGCCATCTGGGGCACTTGTCATGGCGGCCTTTGGCATTGGGACGCTGCCCAACCTGCTGGTGATCTCGGGTTTGTCGGGCTACCTGCGGCAACTGTCGCGCCGCCCCGGCGTTCGAGTGGGCGCCGCGCTTGTTGTGATCGGTTTTGGGGCGCTGGGTGTCGCACGCGCCGTCTGGCTGCCCGATACGCTGGCCAATCACGGCTTCTGCGTCGTGTTCTAGACTTTTTTGCTGGTTGCAGGGCGGGGCTGGAATGCCATACAATCGCGAAAACCACGGTATCGCGCTCCGATGCGCTCGTGGCGTCGCCGGGGCTGCATTCCCGATCTGGGATGTGTGCCCAGGGGGTCTGGGCAGGTCTGGCTTGCCGGGATCGTCCCCACAGTTCATCCGGTTCACAAGATCTGGTTCCAAAGTCCGATGGGGCTGTGTGGAGAGGTGGCGCTGGTGCCAGGCGAAGTTGCCTGGGCCGATATCGATTGTTTCTTGCCGCCTTGGCGATCTGATTGTCCAGGTGAATGTCCACCCCAAAAGGGAGAGGGTGCGACGCAAGAGGTCCGTTGACTGGCGTAGTCTGTCAGCCCCGGACGATCTCCTGCCGGAACGACCCGGCAATTCGATGCAAAGAAAATGAGGTGCACGGCTCCGCTGCGAAAAGCTGCGAGTTGGCTGCGCGATGAGATGGCGGTGGCTCAGGCCTCGCTGTATCTGCAATCTCCAGTGCTTCAGGATTCGTCCAGAAGCAGGTGCAAAGACAGGCTGCACACAATCACATGAATACCCAAGAGGCGAAGATCGTCCTCGAGACCGCGCTGATCTGTGCGCAGGAGCCATTGCGCGTTGGTGATCTGCGACGGTTGTTCGCCGACGACGTCGGTGCCGACACCATCCGGGTTCTGCTCGAAGAGCTGCGCAACGACTGGCAGCAGCGCGGGGTGGAGCTCGTGGCCCTGGCCAGCGGCTGGCGGTTCCAGAGCCGCCCCGAGATGCGCGAGTTTCTTGATCGGCTCAACCCGGAGAAGCCGCCGAAGTACTCGCGTGCCGTGATGGAAACGCTAGCGATCATCGCGTATCGCCAGCCGGTGACGCGCGGTGACATCGAAGAGATCCGGGGCGTAACGGTCAGCACGGAGGTGGTCAAGAAGCTTGAGGACCGGGACTGGATCGAAGTCATCGGTCACCGGGACGTGCCTGGTCGCCCCGCGTTGTATGCAACGACCAAGGCATTCCTGGATGATCTTGGTCTGCGCTCGCTGGATGAGTTGCCGCCGCTCGAGGATGCCCAGGCCCAGGCTCAGGCGGCTCTGCTGGATCAGCAGGCCATCGATTTCGAAGCGGTCGCGACGGCGAATCCGCCTGCTGGTGACGAGGAGGCCTTTTCGGAGGCCACCGTAGAAGTGGCTGAGACGGGTGAGCCGGCAGTTGAGCAGTTGTCGGTCGAGCCGCAATCCGAAGATCTGTCCGGTGGCGCGAGCGATGCCGCCGGCAATGAAAACGAACAGAACGACAGCGTCGCGCAGTTGCCCGAGGGTGATGGGCAAGACGATGACGCGCCGGTGGCTCTGGCCAACGGATTCCATGTGGACACAGAGTCTTCCTCGCAGGAAGACGCCGCAGTTCCGGCCCCCGACGGTGATATGCCGCTGGCGACCGAGGACGACGACGAGCGCGTGTCCAACTGAACAACATGCAACATCGATAGTGAATACTTTGTCTGATTCCGCTGAGCAAGACGTCCGCCAGCCGGACGTGCCGGGCGACACCGGCGCTGCCCCCGAGGGTAACGGCGCCGAAGGCGCGCCCCGCCGCAAGGGGCT
>NZ_ANKP01000133.1:0-12220 GCF_000319775.1 Cupriavidus sp. HMR-1 | reverse complement strand
GGTCCAGCCGCTGCCGCCGGCAATCGCCGCGATACCCGCGCCGGCCGCGGCGCCAATTGCCGCGCCGGATACCGTGCCTTGCTGCTGCGGCGTCATGTTCGTACACCCAGCGGCGCCGACGATGGTCAGCACCACACCAAGCTGTTGAAGTCGTTTCATGGCATCACCTCACTTTTGGGGTTGCAGGCCGGGAATGACCATGTCGAACCAGATCGTCTCGATCACCGGCCGCGAAAGCTGGTCGGGGTGCGCCGCATACCAGTTATCCACACGTTGACGCACGGTATCGAGCGTATGGCCCCTGAGCCCCTTCGACAGACGGGGCATGATGCTCTGGGTGTCGCCGGGCGGCTTGTCAGCGTAGTAAGCCGATTCCACCTGGGCCAGATTGGCGATGCCCACCAGATAGGCCTTCTTCATCTGTTCGGTCGATTGTGTCCATTGCTTGCCGGTGACCAGTGGAATCTCCTGGGCCAGGGCGCTTTGGCCCATCGTCATCACGACACATGCCGTTGCCGTTGCTGCGAGCCAGCTCAGTCTTCTTGCCATTGCAATTTCCCTCCGCTGTTGTAGATACCGCACGGGGCTGGTGCGTAACACCATATTAGTCGCTGTTCCGGTGTCTGCCAGGTCACTGCGGGCGAATGAAAGTGCGCAAAAAGACGCGCACGGTGCCCAACCGGGCAGTGGATTCCAGCTTTGTTCTGGTGTCGAATAGGGGCTGGATGGTTCGCCGGCCGGATATCCGCCCGAGTTGACCTGACATTCCTGCAGGTCCGAACCTGGACACTCACCCCTTGACGGAGCGCAGACGTGGAAATGGAATCCGGCGGCAAGGCTGTTGACCCCTTCGTGTTACGAGAGACCCATGATGGCGTGGCAACGCTGCGGCTGAACCGGCCGCAGCAATTCAATGCGCTATCTGAAGCCATGCTCGAAGCGCTGCGCGTGGCCTTCGAGGACATCGCCCGGGATGACTCGGTACGTTGCGTCGTGCTGGCCGCCGAAGGCAAGGCGTTCTGCGCCGGGCACGATCTGCGCGAGATGCGCGGTCGCCCGGACCTGGCCTACTATCGCACGCTGTTCGCGCAATGCAGCGTGGTCATGCAGGCGATCCAGGCATTGCCGGTGCCGGTCATCGCGCGGGTGCACGGCATTGCCACGGCCGCCGGCTGCCAGCTCGTGGCGAGTTGCGATCTGGCTATTGCATCGGTCGCGGCGAAGTTCGCGGTGTCCGGCATCAACGTCGGCTTGTTCTGCTCCACGCCATCGGTGGCGTTGTCGCGCAATGTCTCGACCAAGCGCGCGTTCGACCTGCTCGTGACCGGCCGCTTCATTGATGCCGAGACGGCAGCGGATTGGGGCCTGATCAACGAGGCCGTGCCCGAGCAGGAGCTTGATGCCGCCGTGGCGCGCAAGGCGGAGGCGATTCTCTCCAAGAGCCCGGCAGCGATCCGCTACGGCAAGGCGATGTTCTATCGCCAGCGCCTGATGGAGCTGGGCGATGCCTATGCATTCGCGGGCGACGTCATGGCGCGGAACATGATGGAAGAGGACGCGGGCGAGGGCATCGATGCTTTCCTGCAGAAGCGTCCCCCTCGCTGGCAGCGATAAGGTCTGTCGGCCTGCGTGACCGAGTCGGGCGTGCGGATGTCCCTTTCACGCCGTCCCAACTTTGCAACGGGTCGTGCCAACTCGCGGCGTCGTTGCTACCCCGGACATTGAGACAATCCAGCGCCGATGCGGCTTTCCGCCCACTGGCGCGTGCCTTGCATGGATATCTCTTCCGGGTGCGAATTCCGAAGCCCCGGGCATGTTTGTGGAGGTACTGCCATGCCCAACCTGACCACTGATCATATCGACATGCTGCGCCACGCCGTGCGCGGCAAGGTGCTGCTCCCCGCCGATGCGGGATACGAGACAGCACGTACGGTCTGGAATGCCACCGTCGACCGGCGTCCGGCGATCATCGTCCAGTGTTCGGGCACAGCCGACGTGATGCAGGCCGTCGGCTTCGCGCGCGACCGTGGCCTGGTGCTCGCGGTGCGGGGCGGCGGGCACAACATCGCTGGCAGCGCGATCTGCAACGGCGGTCTCGTTATCGACCTGTCGCAACTGCGTACCGTCCACGTGGACCCACTCGAACGCGTAGCGTGGGTGAGTCCCGGCGCCACGCTCGCCGATTTCGACCATGAGGCGCAGGCGCAGGGACTGGCCACGCCGCTCGGCATCAATTCGACCACCGGCGTGGCTGGGCTGACACTTGGTGGAGGCTTCGGCTGGCTCACGCGCAAGTACGGCATGACTGTGGATAACCTGCTGGGCTGCGAGATCGTCACCGCTGACGGCACGCGTCACTGGACCGACTCGCGACACGAGCCCGAGCTGTTCTGGGCGTTGCGCGGCGGTGGCGGCAACTTCGGCGTGGTGACGCTTTTCCAGTTCCGACTGCATCCCGTGGGGCCGATGATCACGGCGGGCCTGCTGGTCTTCCCCGCGGTCGAGGCGAAAACCGTGCTCCGGCAATACCGCGCCTATGTGGAATCGACGATGCCGGAGGATCTCAACGTCTGGGTCGTGCTGCGCAAAGCGCCGCCGCTACCCTTCCTGCCGGCCTCCGCGCATGGCAAGGATGTGGTGGTGCTGGCGGTGTTCCACGACGGCGATCCGGCCGCCGCGGAGAAAGCGATCGAACCGCTGCGCAAGTTCGGGGAAACCGTGGGCGAACACGTCGGACAGATGCCTTACACCGCGTGGCAACAGGCCTTCGACGCGCTGCTTGGTCCGGGCGCCCGCAACTACTGGAAGTCGCACAACTTCACGCGGCTCGAGGATGGTGCGATCGACGCCATGACGGACTTCGCACTGCGGCTACCGTCGCCGCTGGCGGACATCTTCGTCGGGCAGGTGGGCGGCGTGGCCAATCGCGTGGCGCCCGAAGCCACCGCGTATCACCATCGCGACGCCCGCTATGTGCTGAACGTCCACGCGCGGTGGGAGCGTCCCGACGAGGACGCCGCCTGTATCGCCTGGGCGCGCGACTTTTTCCGCGCCACGGAAAGGTTCGCCACTGGCGGTGTCTACGTCAACTTCCTGACCGACGATGAAACCGCGCGCATCGGCGCGGCCTATGGCCCGAATTACGCCCGCCTGGCGCAGATCAAGCGCACCTACGACCCGCAGAACCTGTTCTCCACGAATCAGAACATCGCGCCGGCGTCCTGATACCGATTGCTCCACATCGTCGGCCACGCGTTGCTATGATGCGGCGCATGGCCGACGACTTTTTTATCCCGCATCAGGAGTACGACATCACCGCGATCCGCGCCCAGGGCGCGGGCGGGCAGAACATCAACAAGGTGTCGAACGCCGTGCATCTGCGCTATGACGTGCGTGCGTCGTCGCTGGAGCCCGATCACAAGGAGCGGCTGCTGGCGCTGCACGACCATCGCATCACGCGGGACGGCGTGGTGGTCATCAAGGCCCAGCAGCATCGCAGCCTGGAGTTGAACCGGGAAGAGGCAATCCGGCGGCTGCACGAACTGGTGCGCAGCGTGGCGGAGCCGCCGCGCGTACGGCGGGCCACGCGGCCGACGCTGGCGTCGCGCAAGCGCCGGATCGAGGCCAAGACCCAGCGCGGCCAGGTCAAGGCCCTGCGCGGCAAGGTGTTTGATTAGGGAATCGATCGGGCATTTGATGCCGGTAGCCGATCAGGTAGTTGGTTCGGTGTCGCGCGCCCGGGATTCGAACAAACATTTCAAACGGACGGGGCGGAGCGGACAGAAGTGCCGATTGGAGTGCATCCTCGGCGCCAAAGCGTTGACTTCGCCGCCGAATCTGGCGATTGTCGACGGCAGCTTTCCTGATGACATTCACGCGCGACAAGGCGCTTCCCCCATGTCCACTGCAACACCTGCCGCTGCCCTCGAGCCGATTCCCCGGGATCCGGGCTGGCCGATCTTCGGCAACCTGTTCCAGATCACGCCGGGCGAGGTCGGCCAGCATCTGCTGGCGCGCAGCCGCCACCACGATGGCATCTTCGAACTCGACTTCGCCGGCAAGCGCGTGCCGTTCGTGTCGTCGGTAGCGCTGGCCAGCGAGTTGTGCGACGCCACGCGCTTTCGCAAGATCATCGGACCGCCGCTGTCCTACCTGCGCGACATGGCCGGCGACGGCCTGTTCACCGCGCACAGCGACGAGCCGAACTGGGGCTGCGCGCATCGCATCCTGATGCCGGCGTTCAGCCAGCGAGCGATGAAGGCCTACTTCGACGTGATGCTGCGTGTGGCCAACCGGCTGGTGGACAAATGGGACCGCCAGGGCCCGGACGCCGATATCGCCGTGGCGGACGACATGACGCGTCTGACGCTCGACACCATCGCGCTGGCGGGCTTCGGGTACGACTTCGCATCGTTTGCGAGTGACGAACTCGATCCGTTCGTAGTGGCGATGGTCGGCGCGCTGGGGGAGGCGATGCAGAAGCTCACGCGGCTGCCGATCCAGGATCGCTTCATGGGCCGGGCGCATCGCCAGGCTGCCGAGGACATTGCGTATATGCGCAATCTGGTCGATGACGTGATTCGCCAGCGGCGCGTGTCGCCAACGTCGGGCATGGATCTGCTGAACCTGATGCTCGAAGCGCGCGATCCCGAGACGGACCGGCGGCTTGACGACGCCAACATCCGCAATCAGGTCATCACGTTCCTGATTGCCGGCCACGAAACCACCAGCGGCTTGCTTACGTTCGCGCTCTATGAACTGCTGCGCAATCCGGGCGTGCTGGCGCAGGCGTATGCCGAAGTCGACACAGTGCTGCCCGGCGATGCGCCGCCGGTCTATGCCGATCTGGCGCGTATGCCCGTGCTCGACCGCGTGCTGAAGGAAACGCTGCGGCTGTGGCCGACCGCACCCGCCTTCGCGGTGGCGCCGTTCGACGACGTGGTGCTGGGCGGCCGCTACCGGTTGCGCAAGGACCGTCGCATCTCGGTGGTGCTGACTGCGCTGCATCGCGATCCGAAGGTCTGGGCGAACCCCGAGCGCTTCGATATCGATCGCTTCCTGCCCGAGAACGAGGCGAAGCTTCCCGCCCATGCCTACATGCCATTCGGACAGGGCGAGCGCGCGTGCATCGGCCGCCAGTTCGCGCTGACCGAAGCCAAGCTCGCGCTGGCGCTGATGCTGCGCAACTTCGCGTTCCAGGACCCGCACGACTACCAGTTCCGGCTCAAGGAAACGTTGACGATCAAGCCCGATCAGTTCGTGCTGCGCGTGCGGCGGCGCAGGCCACACGAGCGGCTCGTGACCCGGCAGGCATCGCAGGCCGTTGCCGACGCCGCGCAGACAGACGTTCGCGGGCATGGGCAGGCGATGACCGTGTTGTGCGCATCGAGTCTCGGCACGGCTCGCGAACTGGCCGAGCAGATCCATGCCGGCGCCATTGCGGCGGGCTTCGACGCGAAACTGGCCGACCTCGACGACGCTGTAGGCGCCTTGCCCACTTCGGGCCTGGTCGTCGTCGTGGCCGCCACCTACAACGGCCGCGCGCCCGATTCGGGTCGCAAGTTCGAAGCAATGCTCGATGCGGACGATGCCAGTGGCTACCGCGCGAATGGAGTGCGGCTGGCGCTGCTCGGCTGCGGCAATTCGCAGTGGGCGACGTACCAGGCGTTCCCGCGTCGCGTGTTCGATTTCTTTATCACCGCAGGTGCGGTGCCGTTGCTGCCGCGTGGCGAAGCCGATGGTAATGGCGACTTCGATCAGGCGGCCGAGCGCTGGCTCGCACAACTCTGGCAGGCGCTGCAGGCCGACGGCGCGGACTCCGGCGGCCTCGGCGTAGACGTGCAGGTGCGCAGCATGGCGGCAATCCGCGCTGAAACGCTGCCGGCCGGCACGCAGGCGTTCACGGTGCTGTCAAACGACGAACTGGTAGGCGACCCGAGCGGTCTGTGGGATTTCTCGATCGAGGCGCCGCGCACGTCGACGCGCGATATCCGGCTGCAACTGCCTCCGGGCATCACGTATCGCACCGGCGATCACATCGCGGTGTGGCCGCAGAACGACGCGCAGCTCGTTTCCGACTTGTGCGAGCGACTCGATCTCGACCCCGATGCGCAGGCCACGATCTCCGCGCCACACGGCATGGGGCGTGGCCTGCCGCTCGACCAGTCACTGCCGGTGCGGCAACTGCTGACGCACTTCATCGAGCTGCAGGACGTGCTCTCGAGACAGACGCTGCGTGCGCTGGCGCGGGCCACGCGCTGCCCGTTCACGAAGCAGTCGATCGAACAACTTGCTTCGGACGACGCGGAGCATGGGTACGCCACGAAGGTGGTCGCGCGGCGGCTGGGTATCCTCGATGTGCTGGTCGAACATCCGGCGATCGCACTGACGCTTCAGGAACTGCTGGCGTGCACTGTGCCGATGCGACCGCGCCTTTACTCGATTGCATCGTCGCCGCTGGTATCGCCCGATGTGGCGACGCTGCTGGTCGGCACCGTCTGCGCGCCGGCGTTATCCGGGCGCGGGCAGTTCCGTGGCGTGGCGTCGACGTGGCTCCAGCATCTGCCGATCGGCGCGCGGGTATCCGCGTCGATCCGCACGCCGAATCCTCCGTTCGCCCCGGACCCCGACCCGACGGCGCCAATGCTGCTGATTGGTCCGGGCACCGGCATCGCGCCGTTCCGCGGATTCCTGGAGGAACGCGCATTGCGGAAGATGACGGGCAATGCGGTGACGCCGGCGCAGCTCTACTTTGGCTGCCGCCATCCGCAACATGACTGGCTCTATCGCGAGGACATCGAACGCTGGGCCGGGCAGGGTGTGGTCGAGGTTCACCCGGCGTACTCGGTCGTGCCGGATGCGCCACGCTACGTACAGGATCTGCTCTGGCAGCGGCGCGAGCAGGTCTGGGCGCAGGTACGGGACGGCGCGACGATCTACGTCTGCGGCGATGGCCGCCGCATGGCGCCGGCGGTACGCCAGACGCTGATCGACATCGGCAAGGCTCAGGGTGGCATGACCGACGAGGCGGCGTCCGACTGGTTTGGCGGTCTCGTCGCGCAGGGCCGCTATCGGCAGGATGTCTTCAATTGAGCCGCTGAGTTCCCGGTTGGCAGAAATCCGCTGAACGTTGTCAGTCGGACGGCTACGCCGACCCGTACGCTGGGTGCCATCCCCATTTCCCTTTCGGAGACGCGATGGCTTCCCACGCATTGCGGCAGGCGCGCGTGTTGGCGCTGTGCCAGGCACTCTATACCTCGGCGCTGTCCGTCGACCTGACATTGACCGGGCTGGTCGGCTACACCCTCGCGCCGAACAAGGCGCTGGCCACGCTGCCATTCGCGCTGATTACCGTGGCATCGGCGCTGACCGCCATCGCCGCGGCATTCCTGATCGAGCGGCTTGGCCGACGCCCGGCGTTCTGCCTCGGCGCACTGGCCTGCATGGCCGGTGGTCTGATTTCGGTGCTGGCGATCTGGCGGCACGACTTCGTGTTGTTTTGTCTCGGTACGGCGCTGGTCGGCGTGTTCCAGGCATTCGCGCGCTTCTATCGCCTGGCCGCCGCCGATGCTGCGCCGCTCGCCGAGAAGCCGCGCGCGATATCGGTCGTGCTGACCGGTGGGGTAGTGGCGGCGGTGTGTGGCCCCGCGATCGCGGCCTGGAGCGCTGACATGATGCAGCCGCTGCCGTTTGCCGGTTCCTACGCGGTAGTTGCCGTGTTTGGCGCGTTATCCGTGGCCGTGCTGGCGCTGGCCTATCGGGAACCACCGGCAGTGGCGCACGCCGAGGCAGCTGTGGATAACCTTCCGGCCCGGCCGCTCGGCGAGATCGTTCGCCAGCCTGTGTTCCTGGCATCGTTTGCGAACAACGGTATCGGCAACGCCGTGATGATGTTCATGATGACGGCCACGCCGATCGCGGCCGTCGCGTGCCAGCACACGATCAAGCAGGGCGCCCAGATCATCGAATGGCACCTGGTCGGCATGTATGCGCCATCGTTTTTCTCTGGCTGGCTGCTGCAGCGCTTTGGCAATCCGGTGATGCTGGTGAGCGGCATTGCGTTGTCGGCGCTCGCGGCCATCGTCGCGCTGTGCTCGACCACGCTGCCGGCTTTCTATCTCGCCCTGCTTTGTCTGGGCGTGGGGTGGAACTTCATGTTCGTCGGTGGCACGACGCTGCTGACCAGCAGCTACCGCCCGGCGGAGCGGGCACGGACGCAGGCGGCCAGCGAGTTTTCCACAGCCGCGCTGACCGCGCTGGCCACACTGGCGGCGGGGCAGGTGTTGAACCAGTGGGGTTGGCAGGGCGTGAACCTGGCGGTGCTGCCGGCATTGGCCGTGGCGCTTGCCGTGACGCTGGCGTGGCAGCGTCAGGAGCGGTTGGCGCCGTCGGCGGCGGGCGTATGATCGGCGCATCCGCGCCCAATCACTTGCCCCCCATGCACCCAGCCCCCGAACCGCCGCGCGTTGTGGTCATCGTCGCGCCCGATCCTGCGCAGGAACTCGACGTCACCGGGCCGACCGCCGTGTTCGGTGCCGCCAACAAGCTGTGCGGCCGCGAGTCGCCGCCCTACGACCTGCACGTGGTCAGCGTCAGCGACGATGCCATCGTGCGTACGGAGAGCGGTCTGCGCATATTGGCGGACGCGCCGTACCACCGCATCGTCGAGCAGGTGGGCAGACCGATCGACACGCTGCTGATCTCGGGTGGCTCGGGCCATGCGCGGGCCGCCGAGGACGAGCGGCTGATCGGCTGGCTACGTACGCAGGCGACGCAGGTGCGGCGGATGGGCGCGGTTTGCACCGGGGCGTTCGTGCTGGCCGGTACGGGGCTGCTCGACGCGCAGCGCGTGACCACCCACTGGCGTCATGCCGAGCGGCTGGCCCATCGGCACCCGCAACTGGATGTCGATGCCGATCCGATCTGGATTCGCGCGGGGCGCTTCTATACCTCGGCCGGTGTCTCGGCTGGCATGGACCTGTCGCTCGCATTGGTCGAGGAAGACCTGGGGCACACGGTGTCGCTGGACGTCGCGCGGGATCTGGTGCTGTTCCTCCGGCGTCCGGGCAATCAGGCGCAGTTTTCGACGGTGCTGCGGGCGCAGGCGGCGCAAAGCCCTGAACTGCGAGCGTTGCAGACATGGATTGCCGATAACCTCGGCCGGGACCTGTCGGTTGGCGTGCTGGCAGAGCAGGTGGCGATGAGTCCGCGCAACTTTGCGCGGGTCTTCGTGAAGCAGGTGGGAGACACGCCCGCGCGCTATGTCGAGCGGCTTCGCGTGGAAGCGGTGCGGCGTCTGCTGGAAGGGAGCGATCGGCGGCTGGAAGCCATCGCGCATGTCACCGGATTCGGCAATGCCGATGTCATGCGTCAGGCATTCCAGCGCCATGTGCAGACGACGCCCGAGCGATACCGGGCGGCATTCCGCGGGGAAGGGCAGGCAGTGGCGCTGGCGGCCGCGTAGCCACCAGCGCTCTGCGGGGTTTAGTGGGTGCCTTGCAGGGCCGCGATGCGCGATTCGATCGGCGGGTGACTTGCAAACAGCGCCAGCCACGACTTGCCGCCCGAGATACCCATCGCCTGCATGTTCTGCGGCAGGCCGTCGGCGTCCAGACCACCCAGGCGGCGCAATGCCGCCACCATCGGGCTCGGCGTGCCGAGCAGCTTCGCCGCGCCGGCGTCGGCACGATATTCGCGATGACGCGAGAACGTGGCGACGATGACGCTGGCCAGGATGCCGAAGACGATCTCGCAGACCACCACGGTGACCATGTAGCCGATACCGGGGCCGCTCGACTCCTCGTCATTGCGGCGCAGCCACGAATCGACGAAGTAGCCGACCACGCGTGCCATGAAGATCACGAACGTGTTCACCACGCCCTGAATCAGCGTCAGCGTGACCATGTCGCCATTGGCGATGTGGGCCACTTCGTGCGCGAGCACGGCCTCGACCTCGTCGTGCGACATCGACTGCAGCAGGCCCGTGGACACAGCCACCAGCGAGCCGTTTTTCGACGCGCCGGTAGCGAATGCGTTGGGCTCGCCATCATAGATCGCCACTTCAGGCATCGGCAGGCCGGCGCGCGTGGCCAGCTTCTCGACGGTCTGCACGAGCCAGAGCTCCGTGCTGGTGCTCGGGTGGGTGATGACCTGGGCGCCGGTCGACCACTTGGCGATGGTCTTGGACATCAGCAGCGAGATAAACGAGCCACCGAAGCCCATCAGCGCCGCGAATGCCAGCAACATTCCGAGGTTGAGGCCGTTCGAGGTCAGGAAGCGGTTCACGCCCAGCAGGCTGGCCGTGACACTGAGGACAAGCATGACGGCGAGGTTGGTCGCCAGGAACAGAAAGATACGTTTCATGGATGTGGGGCGAGACTAGGAAGAACGCGGACGGGCCGCAAGCGCGCGGCCCGCTGGATGCGAACTGCGCGATAAAGGTGCGCGCGAAGCAACCTTCGCGCGAAAGCGGGATCAGCCGCGCGGCGGGCGCGGCAGCAGAGGCAGGTCGGGGTCCGGCAGGGCGATGCGGGCGTACTGCGGCACCGCGCCACGGCCGGTTGCGGTTGCCATTCGCGGAAGCGGCGCGGGCAACAACTGCTCGGCGAAATCCGCGCCCGGTGGCGACGGTTCCGCATTATCGGCAGGGTGGGAGGACTCTTGAGTCGTGGGCGCCGGCATATCACCGGGATCGCCAACATCGGCGATAGCGGTAGCATCGGTCGCCACGGCGAGCGTGGCCCGAGCGACGTCGGCGACATCGGCCGTCTGATGCACCTGCGCCATGCCGACGCCTGCCGC
The DNA here is from genome assembly GCF_000319775.1 of Cupriavidus sp. HMR-1. Lineage (NCBI taxonomy): Bacteria > Pseudomonadati > Pseudomonadota > Betaproteobacteria > Burkholderiales > Burkholderiaceae > Cupriavidus > Cupriavidus sp. HMR-1. The sequence goes on along the minus strand of NZ_ANKP01000133.1, from coordinate 1,420 downwards.
GGACGTGCCGAGACCTGCCCATGCCTGCAACGGCAGGAAGGCAAGCAGCACAATCATCAGCAGTAACCGGAACGGTTGCACGAGAGGTCGGGGCGCGGGTGACGTAAAAGACAAAAAGACTGGCGTCGATTCTACAGGATGGCAAGGTCTGCCGCAGACGGTCGTCCGCGCCACGGCATCACTATCCGACGATTCTCAGCGCGGCGCGTGTGCCCCACCATGCCGCTTCCTCGAACACGGAGAGGCCGCTCAGGTCGGCATGGGCAAACAGGATGCGGCCGCCGGCCTCGCGCAACGCGTGGATGCCCGCGTTGCCCAGAAAGCCCGGCACCGGCGTGGCCATCGCGTGACCGCGTGCCGTGATCTCGACGGCGTCCGCATGGCGCCAGAATTCGCGGCCATAGACCGCGCGAAGATCGGACACGGCCAGATCCATCAGCGCGGCCGGGTCGGCATCCGCCAGCCATCGCCTGACGGCATCTGGCGATCCCCCGGCAGGCGCGCCGGATTCGGCGTCGAGCGGACAGTAGGCCGTGAACGCGGTGTGCGCCGGACGTGCCTGGCGGATCCACTGGTGCGTGGCCACGACGTAGCCGAGGCCGCGCGAGCCATGCACGACGTTGTCCCACGCCAGCGGCACGCCGGCGGCCTCCTGCGGAAACCCCCGCAGGTGGAACGATGAAACCAGCCAGGGCGCGTGATACTGCAGATGTTGCGCCGGGTCGAAGCCGAGCGGCTTCAGCGGCACGACGTGCGCGGCGACGTGCAGCGGCATCGCGCAGATTACGCGCCGCGCCCGAATGCGAAAGAGCGCGGGCGGCTGTGTGACGCCATCGGGCCAGTGCGCGCACAGCACACTGACGCCCTCCGACGTTTCGTCGATACGCACCGCCATGCCCGCGCGCCGCCATGGCTGGCCGGCATTCATCCGCGCATCGATCTTCGATGTCAGCCGCGTCACCATGCCGTGCAATCCGTCAGGCCATGTCAGCACCGCGCCATCGGCGGCATTGCTGGCATGGCCGCCACGGCTGGCGAAGTAGTGCAGGCCTGCCCAGGCGGACACGACATCGGCCCCCGCGCCGTAGTCGTCACGGCAACAGTAATCGGCGTACCAGTGCAGCGTTGGTGCGGTAAAGCCTTCGGCTTTCAGCCATTGCCGGAAGGTCTGGCGATCGAGCGCCGTCCATGCCGGGTCGCGCGAGGATTCGGCGATCGGAATCGCAAATGCCTTGCGGCCATCGCTGCCGGTGGCGTGGCGCAGCGCCTCCATGCGGGTGAGGAAGCGTGCGTGCTGCGCCTCGTGATCGTCATGATCGGGCAGCAGGCCGTCCTGCCATTTTCCGTCGAAGAACAGCCGCTCGTCCGGCGCGTGCACCAATGCACGTTCGTCGAAACGTGGGCGCGCATCGAACGGATC
>NZ_ANKP01000132.1:0-5469 GCF_000319775.1 Cupriavidus sp. HMR-1 | reverse complement strand
GGGTAATGTAACCGACCATCCCGCCCGCCAGTGAAGTCAGCCCAGCCCGGGCGCGGCTGCAGCCGACCATCTGTCGCAAGCGCTCAAGAAGCTGGCCGATGCGCCGGCCGCCACGCGCGACCGCGCGGAACAGGCCATTGCGCTGCCGCTGCAACTGGCGCTGGCCTCGTTGCAGAACGCGCTGCAGCCCGAGCCGATCTCGCAGCAGACGCTGCCGCCCGAACTGGTCCGCGACTGGCTCGCACCCGATGGTCAGGCACTGGTCAGCGTCAGCCCGAAGCTGCCCCCGCCCGGCGCGAAGAACGATGACGCCCGCGAAGCGGCGCTGAACCAGTTCATCGACGTGATGGCGCGCGTGCAGCCGGACGCCACCGGCGGCCCGATCGCGATCCGCGGATCGGCCGACACGATCATGACCGCGTTCGTGCACGCCGGCGTGTTGGCGGTGATCTCAATCACGGTGCTGCTGTGGATCACGCTGCGGAGCGTCGGCGATGTGCTGCGGACACTGATCCCGCTGCTGGTTTCCGGCCTCGTGACGCTCGAACTCTGCGTGGTGTTCGGCATCGCGCTGAACTTCGCCAATATCATCGCGCTGCCGCTGCTGCTGGGCATTGGCGTGGCTTTCAAGATCTACTACGTGATTGCCTGGCGCCATGGCAAGACCAAGCTTCTGCAGTCGAGCCTGACCCACGCCGTGCTGTTCAGCGCCGCCACCACGGCGACGGCGTTCGGCAGCCTCTGGCTGTCGCATCACCCGGGCACTGCGAGCATGGGCAAGCTGCTGGCGCTGGCGCTGGCCTGCACGCTGGCTGGCGCGGTGTTCTTCCAGCCGATCCTGATGGGACGCCCGCGCCGTCAGCCGTCGGGCCGCGCCGAACCGCTCGGCCCGTCGCTGCCCCCGCTCTCGGTAGCCGCGTCCATGTCACAATCTGCCGATAACACAGCGGGGCCGGATCAACGCCACCCAGGAAGGTAGGCGCCGCACCCTTACAAGAAACCAAAGCCAAGACCGTTTCCCGATGCTATCCCGCTTTTCGCCTTCGGGCGCCGTAGCACTGCGCCAGCCCCGGCTTGCCCGCGCGCTGGCCGCCGCCTCGCTCTCTGTCCTCGCCACCGGCTGCGCCACAGGTCCTCAAGCCAATCCGCAGGATCCGCTGGAGCCCATGAACCGGGTGATCTTCAAGGTCAACGACACGATCGACACCTATGGCGCGCAACCGCTGGCCAAGGGCTACAAGGCGGTAACGCCGGAGCCGGCCCGTCTGGCCGTGACCAATTTCTTCTCGAACCTGTCGGACGTGGGCAACTTCGTCAACAACGTGCTGCAGGGCAAGGGCGTCGATGCGACCGAAACGATGATGCGCATCGCCATCAATTCGGTGCTCGGCATTGGCGGCCTGATCGACGTGGCGACGGCCGCCGGCCTGAACCGCCATTCGCAGGATTTTGGGCTGACCCTCGGTACCTGGGGCGTGCCCGCTGGCCCATACCTGGTGCTGCCGATCTACGGACCGAGTTCGTTCCGCGACAGCATGGGCGTGGCCGCCAGCATCTACCTGGACCCGGCGCACTATCTGGATCCGGCCTGGCGCAACTCGCTGTTTGGCGTCAACGTGATCAACACGCGCGCTAACCTGCTGGGCGCGACGGACCTGCTCTCGCAGGCCGCGCTCGACAAGTACGCGTTCGTGCGCGATGCCTATTCGCAGCGGCGCCAGTACCTGCTGAACCAGGGCGAGAACGCGCTGCCGTCATACGACGAGGTGGACGAGTCGGACAAAGCCTCGGAGGCCAAGCCCGCTGCTGCTGGGGAGGCTGCTCCGGCCAAGCCCGCTGCTGGAGAGGCTAATCCAGCCGCCCCGGCAACTCCGGCAACTCCGGCAACTCCGGCTGCTCCGGCAACCCCGACTGCCCCGCCATCCGATTCAGCAAAGTAGCCAGAATCAGAATAGCGTCTCGCGCCAATCGAGACGCTTGCCCTCTCCACCGCCCCCTAAAGGGCCTATCAATGGCTGCTGGTTCGCTCTTCGGCGGAGAGCGTCAGGGCGTTTGTCCGACGACTACGCAAAAAATTGCCCGCGTCGGGATGCGACGCGGGCCGGAAGGCGCGCGGATGCGGAGTCCGCGGCACCCAGATCGTAGGCAATTTCCGAAAACGTGACTGCCAACAATTGTGTCGGCCCGCATTCAGGACGCGCGGCCGCGCAGGGGCAACCAGATGGAGAACATCGTGCCCTTGCCAACTTCACTGGCAACCATCACCCGGCCGCCATGGCGCTCCGCCACGGTCTTCACAAATACAAGCCCCAAGCCACTGCCAGACGGCGCATCGGCGCCATGCGCGTGCACCCGGCTGAACGGCCTGAACAGTTGTGCCTGGGCGTCTTGCGGGATGCCCGGCCCCTGATCGGACACCTCGATCGCCATATAGGGGCCGAGCCGGCGCAGGCGCACCGTCACTTCGGTGCCGCACGGGCTGTACTTGATGGCGTTGTTGACCAGATTGGTGATGGCGCGAGCCAGCAGGGCTGGCGCCACGCGCATCCTCGGCCCCTGCTCGTCGATGTCGAGCCGCAGTTCGGTCCCACGCGCCTTGGCCAGCGCCCACAATTCATCGGTGGCGTCGAGCACGATCTGCGTCAGGTCGGTCTCGGCAAACGTCAGGCTTTGCGATTCGGCCTGCGCGATCCGGATGAAATCGTCAGCCAGGGCAAGCGTGCGGTGCGCGTGCTCGCCGATTCGTCCGAGCAGTTCGGTCTGCGGCAAGGCACGGTCGGGGCGTGACTGCATGTCGATCAGTGCCAGGATCGACGCCTGCGGCGAGCGCATGTCGTGAGACAGGAAATGCAGTGTCTGCTCGCGCTGGCGTTCGGCGCGACGTATCGCGGTGATGTCGATCAGGCTGACGATCACGCCCGCGGGACGCCCCGCCTCGCCATGCAGCGGCCCGCCATGCAACAGATAGCGCCGGCCGTCCTCGGTGGTCAGTTCCACGCCATGCGAATCCGACGACGACATCACCGGCGCGTCACCTTCGAGCGCACCGCACAGCGCGTCCCAGTAGGCCAGACCCGGCCCCGCCACCGTGAACATCACCTCGATCAGGTCGGGCAACCCGGGGCGGCCTAGCTCGCCGTATGTATTGCTGCCGCGCATGTACCGCAGGTCGTTGGCATAGTACGCGCCGTCGATCCCCTGGAGGATCGTTGGCGCCAGCGCCACCGCGCGCCGGTTCGCCACCAGAATGCCGCCATCCAGATTGCAGATCACGGTAGCTTCCGGCAGGCTCTCCAGTCCGTCGGACAGAAAGCGCCGCATGTCGCGCAGGCGCGAGGTCATGCCGTAGACCGCCTGCATCCGGCCATCGAGCGAGTGGTCGATGCGCGTGGCTGGCGCCGCCAGCAAGCCGGGCTCATGCGCCAGGCGCCCGAGTTCTTCGGACAGGAAGCGAAGCGCGGCTTCCTGACGCCGCCAGCTCCACAGGGGGTAGACCATCATGCAGCCAAGCACCGCGCCCGACGGCGCGAACCACAGATGCATGCTGCCTGGCAGGCAGAGACTGGTACCGACGACCGCCGCAACGATCGCCATCGTGGCGAGCAGCGCATTGCGCGGCGAGAACCGCAACGCCGCCAGGGCCGCCAGCAGCACCGGCAGGATCGTCCCGAGCCAGCCCACCGGCTTGGGCACGGTAACGATGCCGGTGCCGTCGAGCAGCGCCTGCAGGGTGTTGGCCAGAATTTCGACACCGCTCATGGCGCGCCCGTCGCGCGATACCGGCGTCGGAAACACATCGCCGAGTCCGGTGGCGACGGTGCCGATCAGCACCGACTTGTCGCGAAAGTAGCCGCGACTGACCTCGCCAGAAAGCACATCCAGCACCGAGACGCGCGCGAACGACCCCGGGGGGCCGACGAACGGAATCCGCAATCGGTCCTGACTGATCCAGCCCGCGCCATCCATGCGTACCGCGCGTTCGTTGCGGAACTGCGCCGCTGTCACCGGTGTGTGCTGGCCCAGCGCCGCCATGGCGGCCGCGAAGTGCCAGACCGGCGCCCCCTCGCCATCGCCCTCGCGCAGATACACCTGTCGGGCCACGCCATCGGTATCCACAATCATGTTGATGTGGCCGGTCTGCGCCAGCAGGCCATCCATCGGGCCGCGCAGCCGCGCGCCGCTCGATCCTGACTCGCCGACCATGGGCAAGACCACGTTGCCAGCCCGCGCCACGGAACGCGCCAGGTCGGCATCGTCGGACGGATAACGGATATCGTGTTCGGACAGGATCACATCGATGCCGATCGCACGCGGATTGTCAGCGCCGATCTGGTCCACCAGCGCGGCAAGCACCGTGCGCCGCCACGGCCAGCGGCCGATCACCCCGATGCTTTCGTCGTCGATGGCGACGATCACGATGTCATCGCGGGCGGGATGCTTCTGGGCCACGATGGCCAGGTCCAGCACGGCCAGGTCCGCGCGCTCGAACCAGGAGAAACTTGACGCGGCGAGGGAGATCACCAGCACGGCGATGGTGAGCAGCGCCCACTCCAGTCGCGTGCGCCGACGAAAGCCCATGGCGCCCGGGGCGCCCTCCCGCTCGGCCGCGTCGAACTGGCCGCCGCGCAGGTCAGCTCTATTGGGCGCCAAGTTGCACGCCTTTCTTCGCGCCGCCCGTCATAATCACCGCACCCTGTCCATCACGCAGCACAGATTGCAGGTCGATTCGCTGTGGCGCGGAAAACGCGCTTGCCAGAGGCACGTCCGTTCCAGTGGCTCGTGCCACGCGAACGAAGTATGTGCCGGGTGCCGGGCGGGGAATCGAAAGCGCGCTCTCCGTAGTATGGAACGTGACCACATCGCCACTGAAAGCGGGATCGGACGCCATCTGGAGCACATAGCCCGTGGCAGCGGCGGCTCCGGCATCGGCAGGCCAGCGCACGCGCAGTTCCTCGCCGTTGTCGACCGGCGCCGGCACTGGCGGGGCCGGTTGCACTGTCACCTTTAGCGCGTCACCCCATGGCCCCGGCTGGTTCCGCGCATCGAACGAACGCAAGCGCCACCACCACTGCCCCACCGGCAGCGTGCGGACGGCCTCCACGCCATTTTCACGGCGCGTCTCGGCGCGTTGAGAAAACTCGGGATCGGCGGCCAGCGCAAGCTCGTAGCCCGATGCGTCCTGCACGGCAGCCCAGCGGAACGCCACCTCGCCGCCATGCTCGACGGCGTCGGGTGCAGGCATCAGCGAGAACGGCGCTGGCGGATTGCGCCAGACCTTGAACGGTTGCACGCCGTTCCGTCCGGCTAGCCGCTGTGGCGACAGGGCGCTGACTGCCAGGAAAAGATCGCCGTCCGGCAGATCGTCGAATACGGCCTCCGGCGACGCCGACTCCGTCGTCGCTACCCATTCGGTCAGCGCGGCATCGCGCGCCACGCCCGCGCGGTAGCCAGCCGCGCCCGGCACGGCCT
>NZ_ANKP01000131.1:0-22390 GCF_000319775.1 Cupriavidus sp. HMR-1 | reverse complement strand
CGCCGCCCCTGCTGCTGCAGCGCCTGCCGCCGCAGCGGCTCCAGCCCCTGCTGCTGTTGCTGCTGCCGCACCGGCCGCCGCTTCGGCTGAAACGGGCAAGAAGGTCTATGAACAAGTCTGCGCGGCTTGCCACGCCTCTGGTGTGGCCGGCGCGCCGAAGTTCGGCGACAAGGCCGCCTGGGCGCCGCGCCTGAAGGAAGGCATGGACGCAGTCCACAACTACGCGCTGAAGGGCAAGGGCGTGATGCCGCCGAAGGGTGGCTATGCCGGTCCGGACGCCGACGTGATCGCCGCTTCGAACTACATGGCAGAGGCCGGCAAGTAAGGCTCGAAGACCGTCACGGAGCGAGTGACAGTGACGCCGGGGGCAACCCCGGAAGTCACCCCGGCTCCACAAAAAAAGCCCGCGAATATCTCGCGGGCTTTTTTTATTGGCTCATTTGCCGAGCATCAAAATTTCTTTAAACAACGCGTGAGTAGCGCACCAGCGGGATGACCTTCGCGTCGTTGGCCGCCGGCGCTGCCGGCTTGGGACGCAGCGCGTCTTCACGCAGATAGTGGTCGAACACCATCGCGATGCGACGCACCAGCAGTCGACCCAGCGGCGTGATCTCGATCCGGTTCCGCGTGCGCCGAAGCAGATGGTCCACGGCCAGCTTGTCCAGGTCGGCCAGTTCAGCGGCGAATTTCTGCGCGAAATCGATGCTGTGCGCGGCTTCCACGGCAGGAATATCGAGCGTGCCGTTGCACATCAGCTCGCCGATGATGAACTTGCGCAGACGGTCGTCTTCCGAGGTCTCGAACCCGCGCACGATCGGCAGTTGGCCTTTGTCGAGCGCGGCGTAGTACTCGTCCGTGGTGCGCGCGTTCTGCGCGTAGTGACCCGCCACGGCGCCGATCGCCGAGACCCCGAAGCCAAGCTGGTCGTAGCCTGCGTGGGTGGCATAGCCCTGGAAATTGCGTTGCAGCCGGCCTTCACGCTGGGCAATGGCCAGATCGTCATCCGGCAACGCAAAATGGTCCATGCCGATATAGACATAGCCAGCGGCGGTCAGGCGCTCGATCGTCGATACGAGGATGTCGAGCTTTTCCGCGGCAGGTGGCAATGCGGCGGGATCGATGCGGCGTTGCGGTTTGAACACATGCGGGAGGTGCGCGTAGCTGTAGACCGACAGGCGGTCCGGGCGCATTTCCAGCACGCGGTCGATGGTTGCCGAGAAGCGTTGCGTGGTCTGGTGCGGCAGTCCGTAGATCAGGTCCATGCTGATCGAACGGAACCCAAGACGTCGCGCGGCCCGCACCACGCCGTAGGTTTCCTCGTACGACTGCACCCGGTGGATGGCCTGTTGCACTTCGGGGTCGAAGTCCTGCACGCCGAGGCTGATCCGGTTGAAGCCAAGTTCGCCGAGCAGGTCCATGCGATCGTCGCCCACACGGCGCGGGTCGATCTCGATCGCGTGCTCTCCCTCAGGCAGCAGTTCGAAATGCTTGTGCAACGCCGACATCACGTGGCGCATTTCAACGGGATCGAGGAAGGTCGGCGTGCCGCCACCCCAATGCGACTGCATGACCGCGCGGCGCTCGCCAAGCTGCTCGGCGGCCATGGCCATTTCGCGTGCCAGATAGTCGACGTAACGCGCGCTGCGGGTGTGATCCTTGGTGATGATCTTGTTGCAGCCGCAGTAGTAGCAGATGTTCTCGCAGAACGGGATGTGGACGTACAGCGACAGTGGAGCCGGCGCGTTCGCGCGGCAGGCATCCAGGGCGCGCCGGTAGGCGACGTCGCCGACTTCACCGTGAAAGCGGTCGGCGGTGGGATACGACGTGTAGCGCGGGCCATTGCCATCGATGCGGCCGGCAAGCTCGCGGAAGTCGGCGAGTGCGGTGCGATCGAAGGCGGTCGACGGGGATGCGAGGCCGGAAGGGATAGCGGTATCGAGGGTGTCGGACGTGGGGGCGGACATGATTTTGGTGCTTTCTAGGCGGAAGTACGTCCGATCCTATGCCTCGCCCGGGACTGCCATCTTGATAAGCATCAAGGCCACGTCATGCGTGCGCCCGCCAGCCCCGCCGAGGTGGGGAGCCAAGTCGCGTGCAAGTCACGGGAACGTCATGAACCGCCGATAGTCTCGGCCCGGTCTCGCTGCCCTGCGCTGCGAGACATCCTTTCCCCTCACACCGCTTCCGAACCACTGCCATGCGCCAAGCCCCACCGCAGTCGATATCGTCATGCGCGCCCGCGTCCGCAGGGCGTCGGCGCACGCTCGGCACGCTCGGCGCACTGGGTTCGCTCGGCGCGTTGTCATCACTGGCCGGGATCGCACCGCTCACCGCGTTCGCGCAGCCCGCGCCATCGGGCGCGCGCCGCCAGCTTGTCGTCGGCCAACTGGTCGATCGCACCGGCCCGCAGGCCGATCTTTCGCGCGACTACCTGGCCGGCGCGAAGGTGCTGTTCGATGCGTACAACGCGTCCAACGGCAGCCTGCATATCGTCCACGTCGCGCGCGATGCCGATACGAATCCGCGTGGCGCCACGGCCCAGGCAGTGGCACTCGCCGACAGCGAACATGCCGAGGTGCTGTTCGGGCCCGGCGATGCATTGCTGCCCGCGCTCGCAGCGTCCACCGAGCTGTCGCGCCGTGGCGTGCAGATCGTGGCACCGCTGTCGGGTCTCTCACTGAATGCCGAGAACGTCTGGTTCACCCGCGCCGACTATCAATCCGAACTGGACGCAGCGGTACGTCAGCTACGCGGCTTCGGACTGACCGCGGTAACGCTGGCGGTCTCTCCCGATTTCGCGGCGGGCACGCTCGCTGCAGGCACGCCCTGGCTGTCGCGGCTGGAGAAAGCCATGTCGGTACAGACGGTGCCGCTCACGGGCAACTTCGACGAGAGCGCGCGCCGCATTGCGGGGGGCCGTCCGGGTGCGGTGATCGTCGGCGGCGACACGCTCGCCTACGGTAGCCTGGGTCGCGCGCTGGCTGCGCAGAACTGGTACGGATTCCTGGTGGGGTTGTCGGCTGTCAGCCCGGTGTCGGCGCGTGAAATCCTCGGTACAGGCTATGCGGGCGGGATGGTGGTGACGCAGATCGCGCCGGGGCCGCAGGAGTCGACGCTGCGTGTGGTGAAAGAGCATGTCGCGCGCATGAAGCAGTATCTCGACGAGCCGCCCTCGCCCGCCACGCTGGCCGGCTACATTGGCGCCGCGTGGCTGGTGCGCGCGGCCAGCGGCATCAAGGCGCCCGGACCGGTAGAGCTGCGTCGCGCGCTGCAGACGCGCGTCGACGTTGGCGATTTCACGCTCGACTTCACGCGCGGACTACGTGGTTCGCAGTACGTGCAACTGGCACCGATCAACAAGAGCGGTGTGCCCCAACGCGCCTGAGCAATCGACGCGCCGACGCCCCGTCAGGCGCGCGGCAGCACGATGCGCACGCGCAGGCCGCCCTCGGTGCGGTTGGTCAGCGTCAGTTCCCCGCCGTGCCGCGCCACGATGTCGGCGGCGATCGCCAATCCCATTCCCACGCCACCTGTAGCACGGCTGCGCGACGACTCCACGCGATAGAACGGCTCCAGCACGCGCTGGAGTTCCGCGGGCGGAATACCCGGGCCGTTATCGGACACGTCGATGATCACGCGCTCGGCGCTGTCGGTCAGCACGATATGGGCGGCGCCGCCGTACCGGTGCGCGTTCTCCACCAGATTGACCACCGCGCGGCGCAGTTCGGCCGGGTACGCCAGCAGCGGCACGGCGGTGCCGGAAAGCCGCACGTCCTGACCCATTTCCTGGGCATCGTCGACGATGGCCTGCAGCAGTGCCAGCACGTCCACGCGCTGGCGCGGGCCGGCGGCATCGTCTCGCTCGCGCAGGTAGTACAGCGTGGCGTCAATCAGTCCGTTCATCTCGGCCAGATCCTGGCGCAGACGGTAACGCACGTTGTTGTCCTCGATGCGCTCGATGCGCAGGCTCATGCGCGTCAGCGGCGTGCGCAGGTCGTGCGACACCGCCGCCAGGAAGCGCGATTGCTGCGCCAGCTGGGTGCGGATGCGCTGCTGCATCAGGTTCAGTGCCCGGGTAGCGTCACGCGCTTCGGCTGGGCCCGTCTCCTCCTCCAGCGGTGGCGCGTGGACGTCCTGCGCCAGCCGGTTCGCACCACTGGCCAGTTGCTGCACGGGCCGCGCCAGCAGACGCGCGCCAACCCACGATGCAATCAGGATGGCCACGAGCTGGAACAACATGCCCAGGTGCGGCGGCCAGATACCTCGGATATGGAAACCGGACGGTGGCCCAGGCGGCCCAGGGGGTCCGGGTGGCATGAGCACGCCACCTTTCTGCATGCGGAATGCGTCGGGATGCAGCGGGGGCCCGTCGTTGTCGCCGTCGTCATCGTCGTCATTGGCGTTGGGCGGCGGTGGCGGTCCGTGCGGATGGCTGAGCGACGCCAACGCGCCTGGCAGTGGTGCCGGCAATGGGTGGCCGGCCGCCTCGGCTTCCGAGGCGGCGCGGCGCATCCGTTCCATGTAGCGCTCCGAACCCGGGCGCGGGAAGAACCCCTCGATCACGGTCACGCCCAGCACGTGAACGGCAAGCATGATCGCGGCCATCACGAAGAACAGCCGCACGAACATCGAATCGAAGCGCCTTCGGGGCGTCTCCAATGTGCTGGAACGCAATTCTGGCCGCACCATTGGTGGATCGTCCGCCGATGGCGGCATCTGCGCTGCCATGCCGTCAGTGCTCCACGGTGCCCGTGAAGACGTACCCTTCGCCGCGCACGGTGCGGATCAGTGCCGAGTCGCGCGGATCGTCACGCAGCTTCTGGCGCAGACGGGACACCAACAGGTCGATGCTGCGATCGAACACGTCCAGATCGCGCCCACGCGCGGTGTTGATCAGCATCTCGCGATCGAGCACGCGATTGGGATGCTCGATGAATGTCAGCAGCAGCCGGAATTCCGCGTTGGAAAGCGGCACCACCGTGTCCTCGGCATCCACCAGCTGGCGCAGCGTGGTGTTCAGTCGCCATGCCGCGAACCGGACTTCATGCCCGGGCGCGGCCGGTGCCGGACGTCGCACGTCGGCACGGCTGCGACGCAGCACGGTATGGATGCGCGCCACCAGCTCGCGCATCTCGAACGGCTTGGTCACGTAGTCGTCCGCGCCCACCTCGAGTCCCACCACGCGATCGGCCAGTTCCGCCCGCGCGGTCAGCATGATCACAGGCAGGTTGCTGGACTCCCGGATTTCGCGGCACAACGTCAGGCCGTTCTCGCCGGGCAGCGAGAGGTCCAGGATGACGAGGTCGTATTCCTGCTTCGACATCGCCGCACGCATGGCAGTGCCGCCTTCGGCACCATCGGCCTCCATGCCGAATGTGGCGAGGTATTCGGCCAGCATGGCCCGGATTTGTGGGTCGTCGTCGACGATCAGCAGGCGGATTGGCAGGGCGGGGGACAGGTCCATGGGCGAGCTTGCAGATGGGAACGGCCGCGGAACCGCGGCCGGATGGAGCACCCAATGTACCAGCTTGCCCATTACAAGCGATGCCGGTTTTGTATCAAACTTGATACGTGCTTAAAACGCCACAAGCGACGAGAGGCGGAAAAAAACGCCCCCGGTGCTGCCGCATCCGGGAGCGCTCAACAGGGAAGAAGCCGGGCTCGCATGCGCCCAGCACACACCGCAAACCGAAGGGTAGGCGCGATGTGTCGCGACAGACGCCGAGACGAAAGCGCGCACGCCAATCGTAGAGAGCCGGTCATCCCGAAGCTTGTCCGGCTTGTATCAATCACCCCGCCGCAGGCTTGCCGAGCAGCGCCTTGAGCCCGGCCAGACGATCCTTCGGGCTCATGGCCGGGGTCTCGTCCTTCGGGGCGGGGTCGTCCTCCAGCTTCATCTCGGCGATGAAACGCGACGGCTCGCACGCATACGTATCGCGGGCGCGCTTGCGCTTCTTGCACCAGCTGATCTGCAGACTGCGCTGCGCGCGCGTGATGCCCACATACATCAGGCGGCGCTCCTCCTCGATCTTCTCGTCGCCCATTTCCTCGTCCTCGCGCGAGTGAGGCAGGATGCCCTCTTCCACGCCGACCAGGAACACGTGCGGGTACTCGAGCCCCTTCGACGCGTGCAGCGTCGACAGTCGCACCGCATCGGGATCTTCCTCGCGGCCTTCCAGCATGCTCATCAGCGCCACGGTCTGCGTAAGTTCGAGCAGGTTCTTGCCTTCGTCGCCGAAACCATCGGCGGTGTCGAATCCGGTGGCCGCGCCCTCGCCTTCCGGCTCGGGACGCGTGCCCTTGCGTTTGAGCCAGTCGAGGAATTCGAGCGTGTTGGTCCAGCGTGATTGCGCCTGCCGTTCATCGAAGGTGTCGTAGAGGTAGGCCTCGTAGTGGATACCTTCCATGAGATCGTCGAGCACCACCGTGGCCGGGTCCGTCTTCGCACGATCGGCCAGCCGCACCATCGACTCGCTGAACGTGCGCAGCGGCTCAAGCTGGCGCGGCTGCAGCTTCGCCTCGATGCCACCCATCATGGCCGCCTCGAACAGCGATACCTTGGCCTGGCCCGCGAACGTGCCGAGCACTTCGAGCGTGGTGTTGCCTACGCCACGACGCGGCGTGGTGATCGCGCGGATGAATGCGGGATCGTCGTCGGGGTTGGCGATCAGGCGCAGGTAGGCGCAGATGTCCTTGATTTCGGCCTTGTCGAAGAAGCTCTGGCCGCCGGAGAGCACATACGGAATGCGCTCGCGGCGCAGGATCTGTTCGAACAGCCGGGCCTGGTGATTGCCGCGATAGAGGATTGCGTAGTCACGGAACTGCGCGCGCCGCTCGAACTTGTGCGCGGACAGCCGGAATACCACTGACTCTGCCTCGTGCTCCTCGTCGTTCATCGGGTGGATCGCGATCGGATCGCCCATGCCGTGTTCCGACCACAGCTTCTTGTCGAACAGCTTCGGGTTGTTGGCGATCACCGCGTTGGCGGCTTCCAGAATCCGCACGGTCGAACGGTAGTTCTGTTCGAGCTTGACCACCTTCAGACTCGGGAAATCGGACTGCAGCAGGCGCAGGTTGTCGAGCGTGGCGCCACGCCAGCCATAGATCGCCTGATCGTCATCACCCACTGCGGTGAATGCCGGCGCGCGCAGATGCGACCCACCGGCCAGCAGCTTGAGCAACTGGTACTGGCACGCGTTGGTGTCCTGGTACTCGTCGACGAGGAAGTAACGCAGGCGGTTCTGCCACTTCAGTTGCACGGCTTCGTCGCGCGCGAACAGTTCGGCGGGCAGGCGGATCAGGTCGTCGAAGTCCACCGCCTGGTAAGCGTGCAGCGTGGCCACGTAATTGCGATACACCATCGCGGCCTGGTGCTCGTCGGCATCGCTCGCCTGCGCAAGTGCCGTCTCCGGATCGATCATGCCGTTTTTCCACAGCGAGATCGTGCTCTGCACGCTGCGGATCAGCTTCTTGTCCGTGGTGCCAAGCTGCTCCTGCACCAGACCGAAGCAGTCATCGGAATCCATGATGGAGAACTGCGGCTTCAGGCCAAGGTGCTCGGCTTCCATGCGCAGGATCTGCACGCCGAGCGAATGGAACGTGCAGACCGTGAGCTGTTTGAGCGGAATCCGCTTGCCCTCGCGCGTGGTCTTGCCCTCCATCAGCTTGCCGATGCGCTCCTGCATCTCCTTGGCCGCCTTGTTGGTGAACGTGACGGCGGCGATGTGGCGCGGCTCGAACCCCTTGTCCTCGATCAGGTGCGCGATCTTCTGCGTGATCACGCGCGTCTTGCCCGATCCGGCACCCGCCAGGACGAGGCATGGCCCGTCGAGATAGCGAACGGCTTCGGATTGCGCGGAATTGAGCCCGTGGGACATGTGATCTTTGATGAGGATTGGCCAGGATCGGCCGAAAAGGCGCGGATGAAGCACACCGGAGCCGGTGCGCCAAAGCTGGCGATGTTAACACGTGCCTCGTGTCACGCGCCTCGTGTCTGGTCGCACCCTGCACGTGTGTCGGAGACCGTCCTACGGCAAGCGTTTCGAGCCCGTAACAATCGTAAGCCGCGGGCACCCGGGCACGGCATCGGCCTCTCACTTTTCACAGCGTGCCGGTATGGCTGGCGCGCGTGGCAGTACCGCATGTCGACAACAAAGCACTGGAGGCCATATGACTACGTTCCGCACGATTTCGAAGCTCACACTGATTGGTGTCACGCTTGCTGCCTTTGGCGGCTGCGCCGACATGACGCCGAAGCAGCGCAACACGGCGATCGGCGCGGGCGTCGGTGCCGTGGGTGGCGCCGTACTGACCGAAGGCAGCCCGCTGGGCACGCTCGGCGGCGCCGCCGTGGGTGGCGTGATCGGTAACGTCACGACCAAGGGTCACTAAGGGTTGTCCCAGGGCCGCTCATCAAGGGCCTGTTACCGGGCGCGATGACGGCCACTGACAGGTTGGCGAGGGCCGCCCGCAACGGGCGACCACGCACGGGACCGGGCCTGCCGCACGAGGTTTGACAAAGGCAGACCGGTCCCGTACATTCACGCGCATCCGGCCGGGAGAGCGCGCAGCGATTGCGCCGCCGAAGGGGTATCACCCGAAAACTCTCAGGCACCATGGACTGGCTGGATCGGCATGCAACATGCACACAATGCATGCCGCACTCTGGAGAGCGACATCCGCTATTGCAAGGCAATGGTGAGCATGTCCACCGAAGGGGCGCACGAAGCACCACGCTTCGTAATCTCTCAGGTATCGAGGACAGAGGGGTCATCCGCGGCAGCGGACTGGTAGCGCATTGGCGCGACCGGACGCTGCGGCGGATGACCCTTTTTTCGTTTTCGAACCACGGTTTTCGAACCGAGCGCCCCCAAGGACATCCATGACGCTCCAGGCCACGCCCCTCAACGCCATCCACCGCGCCCTCGGCGCCCGCATGGTCGACTTCGGCGGTTGGGACATGCCCGTCAACTACGGCTCCCAGATCGAGGAACACAACGCGGTACGCGCCGACGCCGGCATGTTCGACGTCTCCCACATGTGCGTGGTGGACCTGAGCGGCACCCACACGCGCGCCTTCCTGCGCGGCCTGCTGGCCAACAACATCGACAAGCTGCAAACGCCGGGCAAGGCGCTCTATTCGTGCATGCTCGACGAGAAAGGCGGCGTCATCGACGACCTGATCGTCTACTTCTTTGCCGAGGACCGGTTCCGCCTGGTGGTCAACGCCAGCACGGCCATCGGCGACATCGAATGGATCCAGTCCCGCAACACGGCCACCGGCAGCGGCGTGACGATCACCCCGCGCCGTGGCGACCTGGCCCCGGCCGGCGTGAGCAAGCTGGCCATTGTTGCAGTGCAGGGTCCGAACGCACGCCAGAAGGTGTACGACGCATTCCCGTCGACCCAGCCCGCCGACGCGCTCAAGCCTTTCAACGCGGTGGTGGTGCACGACGCCGAGATGGGTGAACTGATGGTGGCCCGTACCGGCTACACCGGTGAAGATGGCTTCGAACTCGTTGTGCCGGCAGAGAACGTCGCGGGCATCTGGGAAAAGCTGTCCGCCTCGGGCGTGCGTCCCGCCGGACTCGGCGCGCGCGACACGCTGCGGCTGGAAGCCGGCATGAACCTGTACGGCCAGGACATGGATATCCACACCTCGCCGCTCGATGCGGGACTGTCGTGGACCGTCGACCTGCAAAGCGAGCGCAACTTCATCGGCAAGTCGGCGCTGCTGGCCAGTGGCCAGCAAAAGACCTTCGCCGGCCTGATCCTGCGAGACAAGGGTGGCGTGCTGCGCGCGCACCAGAAAGTCATCACCCCGGCCGGCGACGGCGAAATCACCAGCGGCACGTTCAGCCCGTCGCTGGCGCAATCGATCGCCTTTGCCCGCCTTCCCCGCGACATTGCCCCCGGCACCGAGGTGCAGGTGGAGATTCGCGACCGCAAACTGACCGCGACTGTGGTTAAACTGCCGTTTGTGCGCAATGGCAAGGCACTCGTGAGCTGAGGCATCGCCCGGCTTCACACCAACGGTCGCCCTTACATCCCCCCGGCGGGCCAGCCAGGGGGGATGCCTGAAACAAGAAACACACTGCATTCCGGAGAACCTCAATGAATTTCCCCGCTGACCTGAAGTACACCGAGTCGCACGAATGGGTGCGCGTCGAGTCCGACGGCACGCTGACGATCGGCATCACCGATCACGCGCAGGACGCGCTCGGCGACATCGTCTTCCTGGAACTGCCCGAAGTGGGCAAGTCGGTCGGCGCCGGTGACGCGCTTGCCGTGGTGGAATCGGTAAAGGCCGCCTCCGACATCTACGCCCCGGTGGCTGGCGAAGTGATCGCCGTGAACGAAGCCGCCTCGGCCTCGCCGGAATCGGTCAACGCCAATGCGTTCGACGCCTGGCTGTTCAAGCTGAAGCCGGCCAACAGCGACGACGTGAACGGCCTGATGAGTGCCGACGCCTACAAGGCCAGCGTCGGCGCCTGAGCCCCGACACCCTGACTGATTCGATGCCGCAAACGCGGCGGCCAGGCTGACCACCTGCCGCCGCGCCCCCACGAGATTCCTTGCCATGAACGCCCCGCTCCCCATGAACGCTGCCGCCCAAGGTGCCCGGCCCACGCTGGCCGAACTGGAGGCGCGCGACGCCTTCGCCGCCCGTCATATCGGCCCCGATTCCGCCGAACAGCAACACATGCTCAAGGTGCTCGGTTTCGAGAGCCGCGCCGCGCTGATCGACGCCGTGGTGCCCGCCGCGATCCGCCGCCGTGACGGCATGTCGCTGGGCGAATTCACCGCACCGCTGACCGAGGAGGCCGCGCTCGGCCGCCTGCGCGCGCTGGCGGGCAAGAACCGCGTGCTCAAGAGCTTCGTTGGCCAGGGCTACTACAACACGCTCACGCCGGGCGTCATCCTGCGCAACATCTTCGAGAACCCGGCGTGGTACACCGCGTACACGCCGTACCAGCCCGAAATCTCGCAAGGCCGTCTGGAAGCGATGCTGAACTTCCAGCAGATGATCACCGATCTGACCGGCCTGGATATCGCCAACGCGTCGATGCTCGACGAAGGCACCGCTGCCGCCGAGGCGATGACGCTGCTGCAGCGCGTGAACAAGCACGCCTCGAACACGTTCTACGTGGCTGAAGACGTCCTGCCGCAAACGCTGGAAGTGGTTCGCACGCGCGCCCTGCCGCTCGGCATCGAGGTCAAGGTCGGCCCCGCCGCTGACGCCGCGCAGGCCCATGCCTTTGGCGTGCTCCTGCAATACCCGGGCGTGAATGGCGATGTGGCCGACTACCGCGCAATTGCCGAAGCCGTGCACGCCTCCGGTGGTCGCGTCGTGGCCGCTGCCGATCTGCTGGCGCTGACGCTGATCGCCGCGCCGGGCGAATGGGGCGCCGACGTGACCGTGGGCAACTCGCAGCGCTTTGGCGTGCCGCTCGGCTTCGGTGGCCCGCACGCGGGCTACATGGCCGTGAAAGATGAATTCAAGCGCTCGATGCCGGGCCGTCTGGTCGGTGTGACGATCGACGCGCAAGGCAACAAGGCCTATCGGCTGGCGCTGCAGACGCGCGAACAGCACATCCGCCGCGAGAAGGCCACGTCGAACATCTGCACGGCGCAGGTCTTGCTGGCCGTGATGGCGTCGATGTACGCGGTCTACCATGGTCCGCAGGGCCTCAAGCGCATCGCCCAGCGCGTGCATCGCCTGACTGCCACGCTGGCCGCCGGCCTGAAGACGCTGGGTCACACGCCGCTGAACGCTACGTTCTTCGACACGCTGACGCTGGAGACCGGCTTCAACACCGAGGCGTTCCACGCATCGGCGACGGCCCGTGGCATCAATCTGCGCCACGTGGACGCCACGCGCATCGGCATCTCGTTCGATGAAACCGCATCGCGCGACGACGTGATCGCGCTGTGGGAAATCTTCGCGCACGGCAAGGCCGTGCCCGACTTCGACACGATCGAGGCCTCGGTGCAGGACGGCTTCCCGGCGACGCTGGCGCGCCAGAGCGCGTACCTCACGCACCCGGTGTTCAACACGCACCACGCCGAGCACGAGATGCTGCGTTACCTGCGCGCGCTGGCGGACAAGGACCTCGCGCTCGACCGCACGATGATCCCGCTGGGCTCCTGCACCATGAAGCTCAACGCCACCAGCGAGATGATCCCGGTGACGTGGCCCGAGTTCAGCCACATCCACCCGTTCGCGCCGCTCGACCAGACCGTCGGCTATCGCGAAATGATCGACCAGCTTGAGGCGATGCTGTGCGCCGCCACCGGCTACGCCGCGGTGAGCCTGCAGCCGAACGCCGGCTCGCAGGGCGAGTACGCGGGCCTGCTGATCATCCACGCCTATCACGCCAGCCGTGGCGAAAGCCATCGCGATATCTGCCTGATCCCGTCGTCCGCGCACGGCACCAACCCGGCGTCGGCGCAGATGGCCGGCATGAAGGTGGTGGTGGTGGCCTGCGACGAGAACGGCAACGTCGATCTGGAAGATCTGGCCAGGAAGGCCGAACAGCACAGCAAGAACCTGGCCGCGATCATGATCACCTACCCGTCCACGCACGGCGTGTTCGAGCAGGGCGTGCAGCAGATCTGCGACATCGTGCACAAGCACGGCGGGCAGGTCTACGTTGACGGCGCGAACATGAACGCGATGGTCGGCGTGGCCGCGCCCGGCCAGTTCGGTGGCGACGTGTCCCACCTGAACCTGCACAAGACGTTCTGCATTCCGCACGGCGGTGGCGGCCCCGGCGTCGGCCCGGTGGCAGTGGGCGCGCATCTGGCGGACTTCCTGCCGAACCAGGACAGCGTCGGCTATCGTCGTGACGAGAACGGCATCGGTGGCGTCTCGGCCGCGCCGTTCGGCTCGGCCAGCATCCTGCCGATTTCGTGGATGTATATCGCGATGATGGGCTCGGCCGGCCTGACCGCCGCCACCGAGAACGCGATCCTGACGGCCAACTACGTGGCCCGGCGTCTGTCGCCGCACTTCCCGGTGCTCTACACGGGCCAGCACGGGCTGGTGGCGCACGAGTGCATCCTGGATCTGCGCCCGCTGCAGAAGGCCACCGGCATCAGCAACGAGGACGTGGCCAAGCGCCTGATGGACTACGGCTTCCACGCGCCGACCATGAGCTTCCCGGTGCCGGGCACGCTGATGATCGAGCCGACCGAGAGCGAGGCACTGCACGAGCTCGACCGCTTCATCGACGCGATGATCGCCATCCGTGGCGAGATCGCGCGTGTCGAGGACGGCAGCTTCGATCGCGAAGACAACCCGCTCAAGCACGCGCCGCACACGGCCGCTGTGGTCGTCAGCGACAAGTGGAACCACAAGTACACGCGCGAGGAAGCCGCCTACCCGGTGGCATCGCTGCGCACGCAGAAGTACTGGCCGCCGGTTGGCCGCGCGGACAACGTGTACGGCGACCGCAATCTGTTCTGCTCGTGCGTACCACTAAGCGAGTACGCTGAAGACTGAGACCCGCTTAAAAAACGATTCTGGCGTCGTTGCGCGGCCTTGCCGTACCACTTGTACTGTCCGCGGCCGCGCGCCTAGCCAGAACCGCTTCGCTTCGTTTTGTAAGCGGCTCTGCGGCACCGCCCTCGCGCAGGAGTGCCGGGTAGTCTTACTTTTACGGCACATCTCAGGAGTCAGCCGTGGCAGTCAGCGTCTTCGATCTGTTCAAGGTGGGCATTGGCCCGTCCAGTTCGCATACCGTCGGCCCGATGCGCGCCGCCCTGATGTTTGCCCACGGGCTGGAGCGTGACGGGCTGCTGCCGCAGGTGGCAAGTGTGCGCGTGGAGTTGTATGGCTCGCTGGGTGCGACGGGCAAGGGACACGGCACCGACAAGGGCGTGATCCTGGGCCTGATGGGGGAAGCGCCGGACACGGTCGACCCGAACACCATCGACGCCAAGCTCGCCGCGCTGCGCGCGAGCCGCCAGCTCTCGCTGCTCGGCACGCATACGGTGCCATTCATAGAACGCGAACACATCGCGTTCTATCGTCGCGAGGCGATGGCCGAGCATCCCAACGGGATGAAATTCCACGCCTACGATGCGGACGGTACCTCACTACGCGAGGCCCGTTATCTGTCTGTGGGTGGTGGCTTCATCGTCACGGCGGGCGCGCCCAACACGCAGTTGCAGGCGGCCGAGCGCCAGTTGCCGCATCCGTTCCGCAGCGGGCGCGCGATGCTCGACATGGCTCACGCCAGCGGCAAGTCGATTGCCCGGCTCATGCTGGAGAACGAACTCACGTGGCGCTCCGAGCAGGAGGTCATGGACGGCCTGCTCCACATCTGGGACGTGATGCAGCAATGCGTGGCACGCGGTTGCCGCACCGATGGCGAACTGCCCGGGCCATTCAAGGTGCGCCGACGCGCGCCCGAGCTGTATCGCAACCTGACCGAACGCGCCGAGCGCACCCTGTCCGATCCGCTTTCGGTCATGGACTGGGTCAATCTGTACGCAATCGCCGTCAACGAAGAGAACGCGGCGGGTGGCCGCGTGGTCACGGCGCCCACCAATGGCGCCGCGGGCATCATTCCGGCAGTGCTGCACTACTACGACCGCTTTATTCCGAGCGCGAACCCTCAGGGCGCGGTGGACTTCCTGCTGACGGCAGGCGCGATCGGTCTGCTCTACAAGCTCAACGCGTCGATCTCCGGCGCGGAGGTCGGATGTCAGGGTGAAGTCGGCGTGGCCTGTTCGATGGCGGCCGGCGCGCTGGCGGCCGTGCTCGGGGGCACGCCCGAGCAGGTGGAAAACGCCGCCGAGATCGGCATGGAGCACAACCTCGGCCTGACCTGCGATCCCGTGGGCGGACTGGTGCAGATTCCCTGCATCGAGCGCAATGCCATGGCGGCGGTCAAGGCGGTCAATGCGGCGCGCATGGCCCTGCGCGGCGACGGCACGCACTACGTCTCGCTCGACTCGGTCATCAAGACCATGCGCGAAACTGGCGCGGACATGAAGACCAAGTACAAGGAAACTGCGCGAGGCGGCCTGGCGGTCAATATCGTGGAATGCTGATCCCGGGTGCCTCCAGTTACCCACGCAGGTTGCAGGCACCGATGGCCGACGTATGATTGAGGCACCTTCGGTTTGCCAAAAACAACACGGCCATGCAGACCTTCCATCAGCTTTTCGACGAAACGTCGTCCACCTACACCTATCTGCTGATCGACGCGGACACCCATGAGGCGGTGCTGATCGATCCCGTGGACCGCCAGTACGAGCGCGACCTCGGCATACTTGCCGACACCGGCGCCAAGCTGGCCTGGGTGGTGGAAACACATGCCCATGCCGACCACATCACCTCGGCGGGGCATCTGGCACAGCAGACCGGCGCCCACACGGCGGCGCCGTCGGGCTGCGACATCAAGCCCGCGCAGAAGCAACTCATCGACGGCGACACGCTCCGCTTCGGCAATCAGGTGCTACGGGCCATCCACACGCCCGGGCATACCGCCGGCAGCATGAGCTATCTGTGGGAGGAGCCCACCACCGATGGCGTGGTGCGCCGCATCTTCACCGGCGATGCGCTGCTGATCGACGGCTGCGGCCGCACCGATTTCCAGTCCGGCGATGCGGGCACGCTGTTCGACAGCCTGACGCAGAAACTCTTCCGCCTGCCCGACGACACGCGTGTCTATCCGGCGCATGACTACAAGGGCCGCACCGAGTCCACGATCGGTCAGGAGCGCGCCACCAACAGCCGGGTGGCGGGTCGTACACGCGACGAGTTCATCGTGATGATGCGCGGCCTGAACCTGCCCCGGCCAAAGCTGATCGACGTGGCCGTGCCGGCCAATCAACAGCTCGGTCTGGTCACCGGCCGCGACGGAGAAAGTGTGCCGCACGGCGCGTGAGTTGCGCGCTGCGCGACGTCGGCGCAGCGCCTTGCCTCACCCCCCCCACTGTTCGCAGGTCTGTCGCACCATATCGCGCAGGCTGTGCGCATCGCGATTGGCGGCGCGCACCCAATGCGCGTCGTTGCTGCGGCTCGCCGCCAGCGCGCGGATATTCGATAGCGCCTCCAGCGAACCTAGCGCTTCCGCATGTGGCTCGAGCGCATCGCAGATCGACAGGATATGGTCGGCAATCGGCATCCGAGTCAGTTCATTCGGATGCACATACTCGCCCTCCAGCCCGAAGCGACACGCCTGGAAGCGGTTGAACGTGTAGACCAGATAGTCGTCTTCCTGAGGCATGAATGGCCGCGACAACAGCAGGTAACGCGCCAGCGCCTGGATATAGGCTGCGATGTCACACGCGCGCTGCACGGTCAGTGGCGTGTCCATGACGCGAACTTCGATCGTGCCGAATTCCGGCTTGGGACGAATGTCCCAATAGAAGTCCTTCATGCTCTCGATCACACCGGTGGCGCGCATCTTGTCGAAATACGCCTTGAAGGCATCCCAGGTCAGCACGAACGGCGCGCGCCCGCTCATCGGGAATGCCGCCACCGAATTCAGGCGGGCCGAAGCAAAACCGGTATCCACACCCTGCACATAGGGCGACGACGCGGCCAGCGCAATGAAGTGCGGGACGTAGCGCCCGATGGCGTGCAGCAGGAACAGCGACTCGTCGGCGCTCGGGCACCCGATATGCACGTGCTGCCCGAACACCGTGAACTGCTTGGCAAGATAGCCGTAGAGTTCGGAGATGTACTGGTAGCGGGGCGAGTCGGAAATCGTGCGATCGGACCATACCTGGAACGGGTGCGTGCCGCCGCCGCAGATGCCGAGGTTCAGCCCGCGTGACGCATTGACCATCAGGTCCCGCATCACGCTCAGCTCCTCGAGCGCCTGTGCGTAGTCGTGGCAGATCCCCGTGCTGATCTCGATCATCGACGGGCTGATCTCCGGCTTGATGTCGCCGGCATGTTGCGCGCCCCTGAGCGCCCGGAGCAGGTCCGGCGCGAACGGCGCGAGGTCATAGTCATGACGATTGACGAGCTGCAGTTCCAGTTCGACACCAAACGTCAGGGCTTCGGAATGCTTGAAGGGTTCGAGCGACATCAGCGCCCTCCGTTGTCACGCGCTTCGCCGACATAATGCAGCGCCCACGCCGCAATGACGGGTCCGAGCAACTGCTCGATCGCCAGCGCACACAGAATGATCGAAGCCAGCGGCGAGCCGGTTCCCGGATACAGCAAGGCGACGTCGTTCATCAAAAGATAGGCGAGTCCCGACATCGGAGCCAGCGCCAGGCCGAGCGCCGTGCACTGGCGCAGACTCAGGCCCGAGAAGGACCCCAGCGATATCACGCCAACGAGCTTGGCAACGTGACGCATCACGACCAGCGCAATGGCCAGCATGCCACCCACCGCCCAGTCATGTGCCGTCAGCGGCAAGCCGAGCGAGACGATCATCACGATGATCAGCAGGCTGCCCGCGCTGCCGAAGTGCGTGGGCCACACATGCGGCTGTCGGTCCTGATGCTTGAAGACCACGCCGGCCAGCATCAGCGAGAGCGGCATCGACAGCTTCAGCACGCGCGTCAGCGCCAGCGCGAACAGGACCAGACCAACCAGCACCAGGAAGCTGTAGTGATCGTCGGCGGACATGCGGGCGTAAATGGCATGGCCAACCTTGCCGACCACCCACGCCAGCAGGCACGAGCCAATCAGCAGATAAAGCGGATGCAGCAGCGCCGCGCCGATGTTGCCGTATTCGGAATGCAACCAGCCGGTGGCCACCTGCACGATAACAGCGGCGTAGATGCTGTTCAGGGCCGCCATGGCCATCAGCCGCTCGGTTACCTGGCCTTCGGCGCGCAATTCGTTCTTGAGCTGGAGCACGATGGTCGGCGACGTGCTGACCGCGATACCGCCCGCGAGAATCGCCACGGCCGGTGACGCGCCGAGCCACTGCAACACTGTGGACACCAATCCCCAGGTCAGCAGGCTTTCCGCCCCGCTCGTGAACAGCAGCCAGCGGTTCGCGCGCAGCCAGGAAAACGACAGTCGATGGCCAAGCTCGAACAGCGCCAGCGCGAGCGCCATGTCGATCAGGATGCGCGTCTGCGCGATCATGTTCTCGTCGACGATGCTGCGTCCGAGCGTGCCCGCGAACAACCCCGCGGCCGCATATCCAACGATGCGGGGGAAGCCGAGCCAGCGGCGGCATAGCTCGCCGGCCAGTCCCGCGCCAACCAGCGCGAGCCCGACCCAGAACAATCCGCTCGGGGCCAGTGGCAGGGATGGGAAAAGTTGGCTTAGTCCGTTCATGGTCGACATGGTAACGGAAGCACATGAATTTTCGTGTCGGGTGTTGTCCGACGCTTCTTTTAATACGCTTGCAACTTTCTGCTTCTTCCATTAAAAAACGCCATCTTCGCAGATGGCGTTTTCCCGGGGTTGGCAAAATCAGAATGGGCTCACACGCCCCAGACCTTCCATTTGGGGCGCGTCGACTTCAGGCCGGCTTCCACCTGCGCGAAAAGCCCCCGGGTGACACCCTTGTCGCCCTCGAGCGCGCGAGCCTTTTCGAACCAGGCAAGCGCCGTTTCGCGCTGCGCCATGCCTACAGCCGCCCGTACGGCCGTCAGCCAGGTTCGGGCATCCCAGTCGTCCCTCGCGGCGAACGCAAGCTGAAAATCGGTCAGCGCCTCGGGAAAGCGCGCCAGGTCGACTAGCAACACAGCCCGCTGCACGCGTGCCTGAGCCTGTGCCCGGCCATCGCCTTCGCCAAGGTGCACGGCTTGCTCCAGCAGCGGCAGCGCGCGGTCGTTGTCGCCAAGGTCACGCCAGATCTGGCCGAACCGGCCGCATAGCCACGCGTCTTCGACCAGCATCGAGCGGCGCTCCAGCGCTTCGAGTTCAGCGCGCGCGTCGGCACGATCATGTTCGTCCATCGCCGCCATGCCGGACTGGAGCAGCCCGGCATAGTGGGCGCGAGCGTGCGCCATGGCATGGGCGCCCTCGCTGCGCGCTTCCACCGGCAGCGCGTCAAGGCGCGCATCCATATGCGAGATGGCCGCGCTGGCGGACTCGGTAGCCTCGCGGCCGCCAATCGCCGCCCAGGCCGCCACCAGACGGCTGAACACCCAGCTCACATTGCCGGGATTGCGTTCCACCGGGTAGCGGTTCATGACCTCGCCGGCCAGGTCGACCACCTGCTGATGCTGGCCTGCCGCCGCGTGGGTGTCGAGCAGGTCGATCCAGTGGTCGATGAAATCGCTCGCCGCCATACCCTTGCGGTGCAACGCCAGCTTTTCCTCCAGATGCGCCTCGTCGGCAGGCAGCAAACGCGCCAGCAGACGGCACAGCAACGAGTAGAGATGAGGATCGGCATTGCCGCCGTGGCCGCGCGGGTCGCCTTCGCCTGTGGAAAAGTACGACTCAAAGCAGGCCAGGCCCTTGCGGCAGGCGGCCTCGAGCAGCGGCCTGAGCGTGGCCTGCGACGCCGGCACCTCGTCGATGAAGGCACCGAGTGCGCTGGCCGCATGGAAATACAGCGCGCCGTCGTCGGCGTCGGCCGTCAGCGCGAAGCCGGTCCATGCGGGTTGCGGCGCAGGCGCATTGGCCGGTGCGGCCGCGTTGATCTGGTTGCGCAAGGTCAACACGCGTACCTGTGTCAGCGGATCGGCCTCCTGACGCAGATAGGTATCCATGTCATCGAGCGCACCCGCCAGATCACTGCCCAGACGCAGTGGCGCGCGCAAACGGCGTGCCTCGGGGTGGTCGGCTTGCTCGGCCAGCACCCGTTCGGCCTGCACGGCAGCGAGCGCATCGCCCTCGGGCGGCGTCAGATCGAGCAGCTCGGGGGAGTCCAGCGCGATACGTCCCAGGCAAACGCGCAGCAGCGGCTCGCCCAGTTGCCCGGCGGCATCGCAACGCGCCACGTAGTCCTGCACCAGCGGAAGAATGTCGCCCGCGCCCAAGTCCGGCGCGCGATAGAGCAGATCGTGCCAATAACGGCCCGCCAGGGCGAAGTCATTGAGGCGAAGCGCGACGAAGCCGGCATAGAAATGCGCCGCCCACTCGCCTGTGGCCAGCCCGTTGCGACGCGCCGCTTCATGCATCCACGGCTGCGCCTCGGTATCACGCCCTTCGCGCATCAGCAGCGTGCCGTAGATATGCGCCAGCGCGCCACGTGACGCCCAGCGGTGCACTGGCGCCAGCGACAGCGAAGGCAGGCGTTCCATCGCCTCGTCCAGCGCGGCCAGCGCGCCAGACACATCGTCGCGATCGGCATGCAGTTGCGCGCGCAGCGCTGCATAGTCCACCACCTCAGGGTGCGCCTCCCAGAGCTGGTCGGCCACCTGCAGCGCCTCGTCGTGGCGCCCGGCATTGGCTAGCGCGATCGCGTGCTCGTAACGGACATCCTGCACGGTCGGTTCCTTCTCAAGAATTCAGCAAAAGCGGAATTATGCGCTAACCGGGGGAATCACCCGGGAAAGAACAGCGGGGGTTTCGGGCCGGTTCCCGCCGCTCAACAAAAAACGCCACCACGGGCCAGGCCCGGGTGGCGTCTGGTATTGCGCGGCGCGCTGGACGGAGGAAAGCCGTCCGGCGCGCCGATGCAGGCTGGCTTACTTGCCGCCCACGGTCTGCAGCACGGTCCACTTGCCGTCAGCCACCTTGTAGACGGTGATGCCGCCGTCCTTCAGGTCGCCGCGGGCATCGTAGGCCAGCGTCTTGGTGGTCACGCCCTGCATGTTGGTCGCAGCCAGCACCGGCAGGTAGCGCGCCGGATCGGCCGAGCCGGCCTTGATCATGGCCGTCATCATCGCGGTGGCGCCGTCATAGGCATACGGCGAGTAGGTCTGCACCTTCGAGCCGAAGCGCTTCTCGTACTTCTTCTCATAGGCCACGCCACCCGGCATCTGGTCCAGCGGCAGGCCGGCCAGCGACACCACGGTGCCATCGGCTGCCGGGCCGGCCAGCTTCAGGAAGTTGTCGGTCTTGGACATTTCGCCCGACACCAGCGGCGCCTTCATGCCCAGTTCCTTCACCTGCTTGGCCATCGGGGCCGACTGCGTCTCGGCGCCGCCGTAGAAGATGATGTCCGGATTGGCGCGCTTGATATTGGTCAGCACGGCCTTGAAGTCCACGGCCTTGTCGTTCGTGAACTCGCGGCGGACGATCTTGCCGCCAGCGGCCTTGGCCGCCTTCTCGAACTCGTCGGCCAGACCCTGGCCGTAGGCCGTGCGGTCATCGACGATGGCGATGTTCTTGGCGCCGAGCTTCTTCACCACGAAGGCGCCGATCACCGAACCCTGCTGGGTGTCGGACGTCATCATGCGGAACGTGGTCTTGAAGCCCTGGCGGGTGTACTCAGGCGCCGTGGCCATGGCGATCTGCGGAATGCCAGCGCGGTTGTAGACCATCGACGCCGGGATGCTGGTGCCCGAGTTGAAGTGGCCGAGCATGCCCTGGATGCCCGCGTCCACGAGCTTCTGCGCCACGACGGAACCGGTCTTCGGGTCGGCCTGGTCGTCCTCGGAGACCAGCACGAACTTGACGTCCTTGCCGCCAATCTTGGGCTTGGTGGCGTTCATGTCCTCGATGGCGAGGACGATACCGTTCTGCATGTCCTTGCCATACTGCGCCTGGCCACCGGTCATCGGGCCGGCAAAGCCCAGCTTGATTTCCTGCGCCTGGGCAAATGCGGCCGAGGCGGCGGTCAGGCCGGCTACGGCCATGGCAACGGTCATCGCCGTCTTGCGGAATGTCGAGCTCATCAGTTCTCCTTGGGTCCCATAGGGTGCCATATGGTGCCGGTGTCGGCATGTTCGCGGACCGGCGTTGGCAGCACCGGTCCGTTCCTGGGTTGCGACGGGGTCGGGATCGCCGGCCCCCGCCGCGCACTGCGACGCGCCACGGTCGAGGCCTGCCTCAGCCGATCGTCATCAAACTTGCATTGCCGCCCGCGGCCGCCGTATTGACGGACAGCGAACGTTCGATCAACAAACGCTCCAGAGCGATATTCGGTTCACCATGCGCAAGACCCTGCACGCCGACAATCGGACCAGTGCGGGTGGCCACCTGCTCGCAGACCGTGCGAAGCTGGTCGGAATCGCCGTGGTGCAGCACGGCATCGAACGCCGTATCCGTCGACGTCCAGTCGGAAACCATGTGGACGCGCGATTGTACTGCGGCGGGAAGCCTTTCAGACAGGGCCCTGGTCTGCGCTGTGTCAACGCACAACGCCTCGCTGCCGACGGCCAGCACGGCGGCCAGTTGCAGCACCAGATCGGACTCCTGCTGGGCGAGGCAAAGCACACGCTCGCGCGGTAGCAGCGAGTAGGTGTTGCGCTCGCCGGTAGGACCCGGCAGCGTCACACCGAGCCCCGACGGCGATGCCGCGGCCAGGCGGTCGCAGGCCTCGGCAACCTCGGGCAGCGACGCCTG
>NZ_ANKP01000130.1:0-19926 GCF_000319775.1 Cupriavidus sp. HMR-1 | reverse complement strand
GCGCGCGGCCAAGCGTGCGGGCTTCGCACCGCTGGCGGCCTCGCTGGAGCGGCCGATCAAGCCCGAGCGCGTGGTCGACACGCTCAACCGCCTCTTGCCCGAGGACGCCATCGTGGTGGCGGACCCCGGCACGCCTTGCCCGTATTTCTCCGCCTATCACGAGAGCCGACACGCCGGCAGGCAGTTCATCACCAATCGCGCGCATGGCGCGCTGGGCTTCTCGCTGGCGGCCGGTATTGGCGCATCGCTGGGTCGCCCCGGCACCACGGTTGTCTCCGTGATGGGGGATGGCAGTTTCGGCTTTACCTGCGGCGAGATGGAAACGCTGGTACGCCGCCGCATCCCGCTGAAGATGATCGTGTTCTCGAACTCGGTGTTCGGCTGGATCAAGGCGAGCCAGAAGGCCGGCTACGACCGCCGCTACTTCTCGGTGGATTTCAGCCGCACCGATCACGCGCGCGTGGCCGAGGCCTTTGGCGTGCGCGCGTGGCGCGTGGAAGATCCCGCGATGCTCGACGCGGCCATTCGCGCCGCGCTGGAGCATGACGGTCCCGCGTTGGTGGACGTCATCACGCAGGAGTTGCAGGACGCCGCGGCACCGGTCAGCCAGTGGATGGGCTGAGTCGATATCTGCTTTGCATCTGGATGACAGGAGGGCCGTACCATGCTGTTCCCTTGTTTTTCCTCGCGCCGGCAAACCACGCCGGCCGCTTCTGGCGGGATGCCGCGCGCGCAATGCGGCAGGCTTGCCGTCATCGCCGCGCTGTCCGCGCTGTGTCTGCCCGGTGGCATGTTGCCGACTTCCGCCTGGGCGGATAGTGGAACGCCATTGAAGCTCGTCGTCACCTTCCCGCCCGGGGGCAGCACGGATATCGCCGCGCGCATCGTGCAGCCCAAGCTGGCGGAGGTGTTGGGGCGTCCCGTGGTGGTGGAGAACCGTCCCGGCGCCGCGAGTCAGGTCGCGACGCAGTACGTGGCGCGCTCCGCGCCGGACGGCAACACCTTGCTGATCAGCTTCGATACCCATGCGATCAATCCCATCGCGAAATCCCGGCTGCCGTATGACACCTTCAAGGATTTCTCCGGTGTCACGCTGGCGCTGCGTTTCCCACTGGTGATCGGTGCCAATCCGTCGGTGCCCGGCAAGGACCTGCGCGGATTCCTGGATGCCGCGCGGCGCGCGCCCAATCAGTACAGCTACGCGTCCACGGGTCTTGGTTCGATGAACCATCTTGTCGCCGAGGACTTGAAGCGTCAGGCCGGGGTGGAACTGCTACACGTGCCTTACGCCGGCGGGGGGCCGGCTGTGCAGGCCGTGCTGGGGAACGTGTCGAGCCTGACGCTGCTGAGCTACGCCGCGCTCAAGGGCCAGATCGCAGCGGGGCGCATCAAGCCCCTCGCTGTCACCGGCGCCACGCGACTGCCTGATCTGCCCGATGTGCCGACGGTGGCGGAGTCCGGATTCCCGGGCTTCGAGGCGTACTCGTGGATTGGCGTGTTCGCACCGTCCGGCACACCGCCGGCCGTGGCGCGTAAGCTGACCAGCGACTTCCAGGCTGCCCTCAATGATCCGGAGACCCACCGCAAGCTGACGCAGGCAGGGTTCGAGGTGATGGCCACCGACGGCCCGGCGCTTGATCGTTACGCGCGCGAGCAGTATGAGCGCTGGAAAGCCTTCGTCGCGAAGACGGGGCTGAAGCTGGAGGAGTAGGAGAGTAGGGGAGCGGGGACGCTCCGGCTCGCCAGGCGGTTTCCATGCCACAATCCTGCGCACACGACAACGCACAAAAGGAGACGGCACGGTGACACCCGCCAACGCAAACTTCGTGGAAGCTGTCCAGGCGAGCTTTCAATCCCAGAACGTCATGCATCTGATCCGCGCCACGCTGCCCGTGGTGGAGGCGGGCAGAACCGAGATTCATGTGCCGCACTGGGACGGCATCGAACAGCAGCATGGTTACGTTCACGGTGGCGTGGTCGGTACCATCGCCGACTCGGCAGGCGGTTACGCCGCGATGTCGCTTGTGCCGGCGGGCGCGTCGGTCCTGACGGTCGAGTACAAGCTGAATCTTCTAGCGCCCGCCAATGGCGACAAGCTGATTGCCCGGGGCAGCGTCGTCCGCGCGGGACGCACGCTGATCGTGACGCAGGCCGAAGTGTTTGCCGTTGAAGGATCGAAGGAGACGCTTTGCGCGCTGATGCAGCAGACCATCATGGTCATGCATGGCAAGGCGGAAAAATAGCGCCTGTATCCATACTCGACATTGCCTGATTGCATCCCTGATCGAAGCCGATAGTGGTCTGCGACAGTGGCCCGTTTTCGTGCTGAAGTTCCAGTCGGTTCGCATGGCGCCGTGACGGACGCACCCCTTCTCGCAGAATAGGAAAACGTCCTACATCGCTGCCCGCGGATACCGAGTAGAACTTATTCATACCCACTTCTACCGGATCATGCATGTCGACATCTATCGTGAAGGTGCTGGTCACCCAGGACAACCACTGGGCCGTGGAATCCGAAGGCCAGCTGAATGCATACGCGTCTCGTGGCGCCGCGATTGCCGCGGGGGTACACAAGGCCATTAAAGAACGTGCAATGTTGATGATCTATGAGCGCGAAGCCCACGCAAGCGAGTCGATCGAACCAATCGAGTCAAGCGACGTGGGTGTGCTTGCCAGGGTGCCGGCATAGCGCCATCGAAGTCAACGGAGACGCAGCATGTCAGGCGACATTCATGTGCTCCCTCACGGCAGTGAGTGGGCCATCGCAATCGAAGGGACGGGAACCCGCACGCGATATCAGACACGGGAGGCAGCCATCGACATCGCCACGCAACTGGCGAAGCGAACAAGGGCTGAGTTGCTGATACACGGGCGCGACGGCCAGATCCATGAACGGAGCACGTTCGGTCACGGATCGCCTGACACCAGGGGATAACGAAAGTCCGAGGACTCCTTCTTTCGAACATGCCCCCTTTTCGGCCGCGACCGCGATGGTCGCGGCGACTTTTTTTTGCCGGGATGGCAAGCCATCCCGGTCGTCGGCGCGGCTCGATCGCGCTATTTGCGCAAGTCGGTGACCGTGATTCTTCCGTCCACGTTGTCGAACGTTGCCGACACCTTGTCGCCTTCCTTCAGGTTCGCCAGCATCGCCGGGTCCTTGACCGGGAATGCCATCGTCATCGGCGGCATGCCCAGGTTCATGATCGGGCCGTGCTTGAGCGTGACCTTGCCGGCTGCGGGATCGATTTTCCGGACTTCGGCGGAGACGGGCTGTGGCGTCTTCATTGCCTTGGCGGCGGGCTTCATGTCCATGCCGGAGCCGCCGTCCATCCCGGCCGCGAACGTCGGAGGCATCAGGCCAACGGCGAGCGCGAAGACGGCAGCGTGGAGAGAGGTGCGGGAGGTGAGAGAGGTCAGAGAAGTGAGAGAGGTTTTCATGCTTGCTCCTTGATGGGCGTGTGAGTGAATGATGGGGAAGTCTTCGTTTCGCGACGGCGGATCAACAGGTACACGGCGGGCACCACGAACAGCGACAGCAGAGGCGCCGTCACCATGCCGCCAACCATCGGCGCGGCAATGCGCTGCATGACTTCGGAGCCGGTGCCGTGTGACCACATGATCGGGATCAGGCCTGCCAGGATGACGGCGACGGTCATCGCCTTGGGCCGCACGCGCTGCACGGCGCCTTCCTGGATGGCGGCGAGCAGGGCATTGATGTCGGTGATGCCGCGTGCCTGGCTATCCTCCCAGGCGTGCTTGAGATAGAGCAGCATGATCACGCCGAACTCTGCGGCCACACCGGCCAGCGCGATGAAACCGACCACGCCGGCTACCGACAGGTTGTAGCCGAGCAGATAAAGCAGCCAGAAGCCGCCGATCAGCGCCAGCGGCAGCGTGCCCATGATCAGCAGCGCCTCGTCGAGCCGACCGAAGACCAGATAGAGCAGCACGAAGATGATCAGCAGCGTGAATGGCACCACTACCTTCATCTTCGCGGCGGCACGCTCCAGATACTCGAACTGACCGGACCAGCTCAGCGAATAGCCCGCAGGCATCGGCACTGCCTTGCTCACGGCCGCCTGCATATCGTGCACCGCGGAGCGCAGGTCGCGTCCACGGATGTCGACGTAGATCCACCCTGACAGCCGTGCGTTCTCGCTGCGCAGCATCGGCGGACCCTGTTCCACTCGGATGCGGGCGACGTCGGAAAGCACGATCTGCTGGCCGCGGTCAGTCACGATGGGCAGGCTCCGCAGTTGCTCGACAGAATCCCGATAGTCGCGCGGGTAGCGCACGTTGATGGGATAGCGGGCCAGCCCGTCGACCACTTCGCCGATGTTGTCGCCACCGATCGCCGAGGAGACGATGGCCTGCACGTCGCCGATATTGAGCCCGTACCGGCCAGCGGCCGCGCGGTCGATGTCAACGTCGATATAGCGCCCGCCGGTCAGGCGTTCCGCCAGAGCCGAGGTGACACCGGGAACGGTCTTCACGGTTTCTTCGATGCGAGTGGCAAGCCGGTCGATCTCCTTCAGGTCGGTGCCTGCCACCTTGATGCCAACCGGGCTCTTGATCCCGGTGGCCAGCATGTCGATGCGGTTGCGGATCGGCGGCACCCAGATGTTGGAGAGTCCCGGAATCTTCACCACGCGATCAAGCTCCTCGACGAGTTTGTCGGGTGTCATGCCCGGGCGCCACTGGTCGCGTGGCTTGAACTGGATCGTGGTTTCGAACATCTCCAGCGGGGCCGGGTCGGTGGCCGAATCGGCGCGACCGGCTTTGCCCTGCACCGTGGCGACTTCCGGCACCGACTTGATCAGCCGATCGGTCTGCTGCAGCAATTGCGCCGCCTTGCCAGCGGAAAGGCCGGGCAAAGCCGAGGGCATGTAGAGCAGATCGCCTTCATCGAGCGGCGGCATGAACTCGCCGCCAATCCGCATGATCGGCCAGGCAGTGGCCACCAGCGCGACAACCGCCAGTGCGATGGTCGCTCGCGGATAGGCCAGCACGCGGGTCAGGATTGGCTGGTAGGCGCGAATGAGCCAGCGGTTCAGCGGGTTGGCCTGCTCGGCGGGAATGCGGCCGCGAATCAGGTAACCCATCAGCACCGGCACCAGTGTCACCGAGAGGCCTGCCGCAGCCGCCATCGAGTAGGTCTTCGTGAAGGCCAGCGGCGAGAACATCTTGCCTTCCTGTGCTTCCAGCGTGAACACCGGGATGAAAGACAGCGTGATGATCAACAGCGAGAAAAACAGCGCGGGACCGACTTCGGCTGCGGATGCGCCAATCACGCGCCAGCGGTCTTCGCCGGAGAGTGGCCGCCCGGGGTGATCGACATGCCAGCGTTCCAGGTGCTTGTGCGCGTTCTCAATCATTACCACTGCGGCGTCGACCATGGCGCCGACTGCAATGGCGATGCCGCCGAGCGACATGATGTTGGCGTTGACGCCCTGATACCGCATGACGAGGAAGGCAGCCAGCACGCCTAGCGGCAGCGATACGATGGCCACCAGCGCGGAGCGCAGGTGGAACAGGAAGATCAGGCAGACCAGCGCGACGACCACGAACTCTTCGGCCAGCTTGTACGAAAGGTTGTTCACCGCGCGATGAATCAGCGCGGAGCGGTCGTAGGTCGTGACAATCTCGACGCCGGCGGGCAGGCTCTTTTTCAGCACTGCAAGCTTGGCCTTGACGGCGTCGATCGTCTCCAGCGCATTCTTGCCCAAGCGCATTACGATGACGCCGCCCGTCACTTCGCCTTCGCCATTGAGATCGGAGATGCCACGTCGCATCTCGGGCCCGAGCTGGATCGTCGCGACGTCGCCAAGGCGCACAGGAACACCGGCCGCGCTGGTCTCGATTGGAATCTGCCGGAAATCCTCGAGTGTCTTCAGGTAGCCCGATGCCCTGACCATATACTCGGCTTCGCCTAGCTCCAGCACCGAGCCGCCTGCCTCCTGGTTGGCGCCTCGAATCGCGGCGATCACCTTCGATTGCGGGAGGTTGTAGGCGCGTAGGCGGTCAGGCTTCAGCACCACCTGGTATTGCCGCACCATGCCGCCCAGCGAGGCCACCTCGGAGACGTTCGGCAGCGACTTCAGCTCGAAGCGCAGGAACCAGTCCTGCAACGCGCGCAACTGGCTCAGGTCATGCTTGCCGGTGCGATCGACCAGCGCGTACTCATAGACCCATCCCACACCGGTGGCGTCGGGCCCCAGTGCGGGCCTGGCGGCCGCCGGCAGACGCGACTGCACCTGATTCAGGTACTCCAGCACGCGGGAGCGGGCCCAGTATGGGTCGGTCCCGTCCTCGAACAGCACGTAGACAAAGGAATCGCCGAAGAAGGAATAGCCGCGCACGGTCTTGGCCCCCGGCACGGACAACATCGTCGTGGTGAGCGGGTAGGTGACCTGGTTCTCGACGATCTGCGGCGCCTGGCCCGGGAACGGGGTGCGGATGATGACCTGCGTATCGGAAAGATCCGGCAACGCGTCGAGCGGCGTGGTGCGGACTGCCCACAGCCCCCAGGCCGTCAGCATGACCGTGGCCAGCAGCACCAGGAAGCGGTTGCGGATCGACGCGAGGATGATGCGTGCAATCATTGCTGACCTCCTTCGGCGCCTGCGGGCTGCACCGACGACAGCATGGCCGTGCCGTCTTCGGCCAGATGAAAGCGGAAGCGGATGCGGTCGCCCGGTTTCAGTCCCTTGAGCTGGGCGGCATCATGTGCGGCGAAATCCATCGTCATGGCGCCCCACTGCGCCGAGGGCACTGCGCTATGGGAGATCGTCAGGCTGTTGGCGTTCACGGCTTCGATGCGACCCGTGGCTTCGTGTTCCTGTGTTGTCGCCGATGGTGCCGATGGTGCCGATGGTGCCGATGGTGCCGATGGTGCCGATGGTGCAGATGTTGCCGACGGCGCAGAAGCTGCCACCGGGGTTTCCAGCCGCTTCGACGTGCCGCGCAGGCTGGCTTCGGAATCGATCAGGAACTGGCCGGACGTTACGACGCGCTGTCCGGCGCGCAGTCCGGCGGTCACCTCGGTCATGCCGTCGACCTCGCGTCCGGTGCGGATCTCGGTAGAGGCATAGCCCCGCTGGCCGGCATCGACCATGACGAGAGTCCGTTGCCCCGTGCGGATCACCGCCTCGGTCGGGATCTGCAGCACGTCTTGCCGGTCGCCGCTCTCGAAGCGGACGCTGGCGAACATGCCGGGCACAAGGCGACGCTGCTTGTTCGGCAGCACGATGCGGACCTTGATGGTGCGCGTGGCAGGGTCAACGTCGGGCAGAATCGCGTCGACCTTGCCTTGCACGGGATCCGGCGCGGCGGTGGCAGACACCGTCACGGTCTGGCCCGGTGCGATGCTGCGCGCCTGGGCTTCCGGCACTTCGGCAATCACCCAGACCTGAGCGAGATCGGCCAGGCGGAACAGCGTCATGCCCGGGCTGATCGTCATCCCTTCGCGTACCGCGATTTCGGTGACCAGGCCATCCAGCGGACTGCCGATGCTCTGCGCCGATTGCAGCTTGCCGGTGCGGATGACCGCATCGGCCTGGCCCTGCGTCATGCCCGACTGGAGCATCCGCGCTTTGGCGGCGCTCGCCAGATCGTTCTGAAGGCTGGCGGGCAAGCGCATCACCGCCAGGTACTCTTCTTGCGCGGCGACCCAGTCTGGCGCGTAGAAAGTGACCAGCGTCTGGCCCTGCCGTACCGGATCTAGGGTGGCGCGCACACCAACGTGCTGCACGAAGGCGGTGGTGCGAGCCTGGATCACGCGGATGCTGCGCTCGTCGATCGCCACGTTGCCGGGTGCCTCAACCACTGCGCCCATATGGGCGGATTTCACTTCCGCCGTGCGGATGCCAAGGTTCTGTGCGACGCGGCTGTCGATGCTGACGCCGCCCTTATTCACGCCATTCCCTGCGTCATCGCCGTCGGCATAGACCGGCACCAGCGGCATATCCATGAAGGGTGACTTGCCGGGTTTGTCGAATCGCTGGCCGGGGACCATGGGATCGTGCCAGTAGAGAATGTTCCTGTCGCCTTGCGTGGCGGACGTTGCCGGCATGGTGTGCGATGCGCCAAGGCGATAGCCGCTGTAGCCGGCCACACCAATCAGGACCAGGCAAGTCGCTGTGATGGTCAGTCGTGCGTTCATGGAAGATCCTTGTTGGCGGGTTCGGTTTGCGCGGTAGGCAGCGGCGTCAGGAAGGTGAGTTCGGCCCAGAGTCGGGTCGTGCGTTGTTCCAGCGATAGCCGCTCCAACGAGGTATCGATGACACGGTGATTGGCATCGGCCACGGCTTGCAGGGACCCGGCATTGGCGCGATAGGCCGTCAACGCGGCCTCCGCCTGGGCATTGGTAAGCGGCAGCGTGGCGTCGTCGTAGCGTTTCAGGCGTTCCAGGTTGCGGCGCAACTCGGCGAGCCTGGCGCCGACCACAGCATCGGTGTCGCGCCGGATCATCTCCGCTTTCGCACGTGCCGCCGTGGCCTGCGCGAGCCGGGCAGCGACTTCGCGGTCCTGCCGGTTGGCGCGATCCCAGGGCAAGGGGATGCTCACATTGATCGAGGCGAGGTTTGAATAGGCCGAGCCGCGCTGGCTATACATCAGTTCCAGGGAGACGTCAGGCTTGCGGGCCTCGTCCGCCACGCGGATCTCGGACTCCGCGAGTGCGACGTCGCGCTGGGCCGCAGCAACCTCGGGGACACCGTCGAAATGGTTCTGGGCAAGTTGCGCGACGCGATCTGGAACCGCCAGCGTGGGGGGATCACCCAGGGGACGGCTCGCATCGGTGCCGATCCAGCGGGTGAGATTCACGTTGGCGGTGTCAAGTGCCGCCTGGTTTTCGTTTTCGCGGTCGCGCAGCTTTTGCACTTCGAGTTGCGCGGACAACACGTCGGCGCGGGTGCCGCGGCCGCTACGGTAGGCGGCGTTGGCCGCTTCCAGCGTCAGGCTCAGGGGGTGCTCATGACTGGCAAGGAGTGTCGCGGCCCGTTCGGCGTACCAGCGGTCGATCCATGCGGCCACGGCGCTGCGCTGGACATTGGTCATGCCGACCATGCGTTGGGCGTCGGCCGAGGCGGCCTCGGCCTCGAAGCGTGCCGAACGGGCCCGGCGTTTGTCCGAGCGCGTGAACTCCTGCATCACGCTGATCGACCGCATGGTCATGCTTTCGCGGCTCAGCGAGAACTTGTCGGGGCCATCGGTTGGGACATTGTTCAGTCCAACCTTCAGGACGGGATCGGGTAACTGCCCAGCCGCCACGGCCATCTGCACGGCAGCCTCTACGGCCCCGCGCGTGTTTTCTGCGTCGTGCGCATGTGTCGTGGCGAGAGCAGCGGCCTCTTCAAGCGACAGGGAAGGGGCGGCGTGTGGTGACGCGGCGTGCGACACCGATATGCCGAGGGCGGACGCGCAAAGCAGCGCCAGCCTCAGGCGAAGCAGGAATGACATAAAGCCTCCGGAAACAACGGCCACCGCGCCCGAGGTTTCGGGGGCGGAACGGAATTGGCGTTGCTTCGGAGGCTACGTACGGAAACAGCAGTGAAGAATGGCGTGCGGCGGAGGCGGGGCGCGTGGCTGGCTCTGCGCGCGCTCGGCAAGCCTTGGTGCGTCGTCCAGTACGGCGGGCTCGACGACGATGCTGACGAGGAACGGGATAAATGCCGGAATCTGCGGCGTGGCGTGGTCGGCGTGCTTCGCGTTGGCCTGGCAATGGCTCATGCAAAGCGCCTTCTGGCCGTCGTTCTGCGCGGCATCCTGCTCGGCCATGTCGGCGCAGGACATTGTCGCTTCCATCGACGGATGTTCATCCGTCGAGTTCATCCCCATCGTGCAGGCATAGGCTGCGGTCGCCAGTTGCACCGACAGGAACAAGATCAGAAGGAATCCGGCAATCCATGAATGCCGGCGGGCCAGATGACGCACGATCTACGAGGATGTCAAAACAGCGCCAAGCATAACGGCTTTTTCATTGAAAGCAATAGCGGGATTTGATTGGCATTCAGGATGCTTGAACGTTCCCACGGCAGGAACGTTCAAACGGCATGTGACTGGAGCATGTGTTGCATCAACGCTTGTGCCGGCAACTCGTGTAAAGGGCGGCCGCCGCGGCGTTTCGCCGCAGCGGGATCTCACGCCTCGCGGGCTGCGCATCACTCGAATGCTGTTGTCATGCCTGCATTCGCCGCGCGCAGGGCGACGTGGTCAAGGACTGAGGGGCAGTTGCACGGAGGGATCGCTCCCGGTCACTGCGGTACCTCCATTTCCTCCCACTCTGCCAGCAACTTCACGTACTTGAGCAAGCTGGCTTTCGGCAACGTCTGGGTTCCCCAGACATCGCTACGGCCCGCGTATTCGCCCATCAGCCAAAACTGCCGTACCGCGACAAAGAGCCCAATGGCGGCAAAGTCTGCTGGCCCGATTGGCCGAACGCTGCGATAGCCTGCGATGTAGTGCTCCCATCGTTCCCGGGACTGGGCATCCAGTCCCGCACCTTCCGTTCGCGGCAGCATGGCCCAGAGGCAGACCGCCAGTTCATAGGCAAGCCAGCCGGGTCCAGCGTCGTCGAAGTCGAAGAACGAGGCGATACGAGTGTCTGCGGGGCCATCGGTCACGAAGTTGTTGGCACCATGGCAGTCGCCGTGGCAGTACACGCGGGTCATGCCGGTGATTGCAGCGATGCGGTCGTCCAGTCTGCGGGCGATGGCGGAGAACGTCGCGCGTAGTGCATCGTCCAATGTCGGCGCGGAGCACAGGCGGTCCAGCGATGCGTGCAGCAATTGCGGAAGCTCCAGCGTGTAGCGGCTGGGTGGGCCATCGTAGCCATGAGCGGCGTCGTGCAGCAGTGCCAGGCCGCGTCCGGTTGCCTCGAAGTCGGGCAGTGAATCCGGCAGGTCTCCATCGAGATGTTCGAACAGCATCAGTGTGCGACTGCCTTCGGGCAGTGCCATTTCCGTCGCCACTTCACCGTTAGCGGTCGGCAGCGACGCGGCGACCTGCGCGCCGGCCGCCTTCAGGTGACCGAGCAGCGCGGCCTCATACATGCTGTTCGGTGCGCCGCGCGGGCGGTCCGCGCACAGTCGTGCCACAGCCCGTCGCCCATCGAGGAAGCGGAGGCCATAGACGTGATTGAACCCGCGTCGCAGCAACTCGCATTGCGTGACGTCGCCAAGCGCGTACGCCTGGCGGATTCTGTTTGCGATGGCATGACTGGTGGGGGTGGTTTGGGCGATGTCGGTGCCGCGGATCATGGCTGGAAGGTGTCTCCCGTTACGTCACGCCGGCCCCGTACCGGAATGACTGTCGTGAGAATAGCGCAGTGCCGCTGCCAGCCGCTGTTCCTCGGCACCGGATCGCAGAGGAGTCAATTACTGCGATAACAGATTGTCGGGTGGAGATTCATGGGCCGAAAGTCTGAGTTCCGGATCCGATATCCGCGACAGAGGTAATTCAAAAGATGGATGCGAAATTAGGCCCTCTGGCGGAGTGCCGCCGTGCTCACTTCATGCAAATAATTAAAAAAAAGAAAGGAGAACGGGATGAAATCAAAACTTGCTGCTTTGTCGATGGCCCTGGCGGTCGGACTCGTATCTGGCTGCGGAGGTGGTGGTGGGGATGGAACAACGCAGGCGTCGGGCGGCAGCTCCGGCACCGCGAGCCCGGCAGCACCGGTCACCACGCCATCGACGCCGGTAACGCCACCGACCACTACCAATCCGCCGGCGACGGTGACGGAGTTGCAGACCACCAAGGCGCTGCTCAAATCGGC
The DNA here is from genome assembly GCF_000319775.1 of Cupriavidus sp. HMR-1. Classification (NCBI taxonomy): domain Bacteria; kingdom Pseudomonadati; phylum Pseudomonadota; class Betaproteobacteria; order Burkholderiales; family Burkholderiaceae; genus Cupriavidus; species Cupriavidus sp. HMR-1. The sequence goes on along the minus strand of NZ_ANKP01000130.1, from coordinate 8,150 downwards.
CCTGGCGGATGGCGGGGCGCCAACCACCATGACGTCGCCACCGATCATTACGGCTGGCACGGCCAACATGCCGTCGACGATCACGGATAGCACGCTGGTGCCACCAAACGATCCGTCGCTGCGATACATCGGCGCCATGGAAACGGCCGGCACCGCTTTCCCGGACAATCTGCTCGTCAAGAATACGGCAGTGAACTATGGCGGATTGGGCCGTGATTCCAACGTCTACTACATCGAGTTCGTCACCGATGCGCCAACGTTCGAGATCCTGGTGAAGGGCAACTACCAGATATCGGCGCACCGGATTCTGGTGGATGGGCAGTATGCCTCCACCACACCGGTTGCGTACCCGGACGACGGCAACCTGTACCTCACGCGCGTCGATTTCCAGGGGGTGAGGAAGTCCAGAAAGATCCGTATCGAGACGCCTAACATGCGATTTGGCGGACTGCGGATCGCCCCCGGGGATTCCGTCACGGCGCCACCGGTGGTGCCGAAGGTGCGGGCTGTGATACTGGGCGACTCCATCACGGAGGGGATGTCCGGACTAGGTTACAGCTTCGACAATTACGCGGCCAAGCTTGGCTATCTGGTGGGCTGGAACGACATGTATCAGTCCGGTGTAGGCGCCACCGGCTATCTGGCCGCGCCAGCGCCGAAACTCAAGTTCCGCGACCGTGTCGCCACCGATATCTATCCGTTCAAGCCGCACGTGGTCGTCATCGCCGGCGGGGTCAATGATGCCTGCTCACCGACGGACGAGTTCCAGGCGGAAGCCACCGCCCTGTTCGATGATGTGCAGAAGAACCTGCCCAACACCGTGGTGTTCGTTGTGGGGCCGTGGACGCCCGGTTGCGAGCTTCAGGCGCATCAGGACGCCATCAAGGCGGCCGTTGGCACCCGGCCCAACTTCTACTTCATCGACAACATGGCGGAGCAGTGGCAGACCGGCACGGGGACCGTTGCCAACCCGAAGGGGGATGGCAATAGCGATATCTACATGTCCGCCGATGGGGTGCATCCGACTCCCGCGGGCCATATCTACCTGGCGGGCAAGATGGCAGACGCGGTGAGGAAGGTGGTGGAGACGTTCTGACGTTTGTCACGCTCACGAAAAAAGCCCCGGCCGCAAACGAACGGCCGGGGCTTTTTCATTGGTGCCGACGCCTGCGCACGACGGTTAGTCATGACTGGTGCCGGCACGCTTCAGATCAACAGCGTGCCTATTACTGCAGGTTACCGGCCACGGCGATGGTCTGGCCCGTGATGTAGTTCGAATCCGGCGAGCAGAACAGGTAGACGCCGCCAGCGGCTTCTTCCGGCGTGCCGCCCCGGCCGAGCGGATTGCGCTGGGCGTGCGACTTGAGCATCTCCGGATTCAGACCAACGCGAATTTCGCGGCCTTCGATGTTCACGGTGGCGCCTGCATTCGCATCGGCCGAGGTCATACGCGTATGGATCAGGCCGAATGCCACGGCGTTCACGTTGACGTTGAAGCGGCCCCACTCGCGTGCCATAGCGCGCGTCATGCCAATCACGCCGGCCTTGGCGCCCGAGTAGTTGATCTGCCCGGCATTGCCGTTCAGCGCCGATGTCGACGAGATGTTGACGATCTTGCGATAGACCTCGCGGCCCGCTTCCTTGTCAGCGGCGTGCAGCGCCTTGAGGTGCGGATACGCGGCCCGCAGGATACGGAACGGGGCCGTCATGTGGCAGTCGAGAATCGCATACCACTGCTCGTCGCTCATCTTCTGCACCACGTCGTCCCAGGTGAACCCGGCATTGTTGACGATGATGTCGATGCCCTTGAACTCGGACATTGCCGTACCGATAAAGCGGTCGGCGAAGTCGGGCGCCGTCACGTTGCCTACGCAGGCCACCGCTTCCACGCCCATCTTGCGCAACGCTTCCACGGTGGCGTGGGCGGGCTCCGCGTCCAGATCATTGATGACCAGGCGAGCGCCTTCGCGCGCCAGGCGTTGTGCGATGGCGTTGCCGATGCCGCGGCCGGAACCGGTGACCAGTGCCACCTTGCCTTCGAGTGCTCCCATGTCTTGACTCCTTTGGTGATGATGAGTGGCTTGAACAGCTTGTTACAGGGCGACGACGGCGTCGCCCAGGATCCTCGTTTCGTCGTACTGGTTCGCGGTGCGCAGTTCGACCTTCACGCGGCGCTCGCCGTCGGCTTCGAACTTCTCGACCACGTGGCCCGTGCAGGTGATGCGATGGCCCAGATGGGTGATGCCGACGAAGCGCACGCCAAAATTGCGGATCTGGCGCTGGTCAACCCAAAGGGTCAGCAACCGGCCCAGGTACGCCATCGACAGCATCCCGTGAGCGAACACGTCCGGCATGCCTGCCTTGCGGGCGTAGTCGATGTCGATATGGATCGCGTTGTGGTCGTTCGACGCGCCGGCGAACAACGCCAGCGTGGTGCGGTTGATCGGCTCCAGCGTCAGGGGCGGCAGCGTGTCGCCCACCTGGATCTGTTCAAAATTCGGAATACTCATGGAACCCCTCCGCTTATCCGTTGCGCTGTACCAGCACGCCGCGCAGGTCCGCCACGTGCTCGTTGTCCTGGTTGGTGACACGGGTCTCGCGCACCACGAAGTCCAGGGCGCCATTCCGCTTGTCGTAGATGTCGGTGATGGTGGTGCGGAAGTGCAGCACATCGCTGGCGTAGGCCATGCGGTGATACGTGAACGATTGCTCGCCGTGCAGGATGCGCTCGGTGCGAATGCCCAGTTCCTCGCGCCAGCCGCTCGGCGGGTTCACCAGTTCCAGCGAGAACAGGAACGTCGGCGGCAACGGCAGGCCGCGATGGCCGGCGTCGCGTGCGGCTGCCTCGTCCGTGTAGATCGCGCGCGTCTCGCCGGTGGCCTTGGCGAAGAAGCGCAACTGGCTCGCGGGCGCCGACGTGCGGAAGTCCGCGATGACCTTGCCGATATGCTTCTTGTCGATCATGGGGGGCTCCTTCAGTCGTGTTTCTGGTAGAGCGTCACCACGCAGGCGCCGCCCAGGCCAAGGTTGTGCGTGAGCGCGTTGCGTGCGCCGGCCACCTGGCGCTGATCGGCATTGCCGCGCAGCTGCTGGACCATCTCGTAGCATTGCGCCAGACCCGTGGCGCCAAGCGGATGGCCCTTGGAGAGCAGGCCGCCGGACGGGTTGACCACCCACTTGCCGCCGTAGGTGTTGTCGCCGTCATTGACCAGCTTCTCAGCGCCGCCTTCGTCGCACAGGCCGAGACCTTCGTAGGTCAGCAGTTCGTTCTGCGCAAAGCAGTCGTGCAGCTCGATCACGTCGACGTCCTGCGGACCGATGCCGGCTTGCTCGTAGACCTGGCGCGCGCCTTCACGCGTCATGTCGAAGCCCACCAGACGGATCATGTCGCTCTCGAAGCTGCTGGCGCGATCGGTCGTCAGCGACTGGGCGGCGATCAGCACATCAGTGCGCAGCCCATGCTTGCGGGCGAAGTCTTCCGATACGACGATGGCAGCGGCCGCGCCACAGGTCGGCGGACAGGCCATCAGGCGGGTCAGCACGCCATCCCAAAGCATCGGGGCGTTCATCACGTCTTCGGTGCTGACCACAGTGCGGAATACCGCCAGCGGGTTGTTCGCGGCATGGCGGCTGGCCTTGGCGCGGATCTTCGCGAACGTTTCCAGTTTGGTGCCGTACTTGCGCATGTGCGTCTGGCCGGCGCCGGCGAACTGGCGGATGGCATTGCTCATGCCTTCGGTCTTGCCGACCAGCTTGTCGGTCAGATTGAGCGCGCGCTCGAGCGCGCTGGCTCGGTCGGTCCAGACCGACTTCAGCGCGCCGGGGCCCATGTACTCGAAGCCGAGCGCCAGCGCGCATTCCACGGCACCGCTTGCCACGGCCTGGCGGGCCAGGAACAGTGCCGACGAACCCGTGGCGCAGTTGTTATTGACGTTGATCACCGGAATACCGCTCATGCCAACGTCGTAAAGCGCCTTCTGGCCGCAGGTGGAATCGCCGTAGACGTAGCCGACGTAGGCCTGCTGCACGAGGTTGTAGTCGACGCCGGCATCGGCCAGCGCCTGGCGCGTGGCGGTGGCGCCCATCACGTCATAGGTGTCGCTGGTGCCCGGCTTCTTGAACGGGATCATGCCGGCGCCGGCAACAAAAACCTTGCGAGTCATGGAGAGTCTCCTGTCAGGTGTATGGCTTTAGGGTTGTCTTGGGGGGAGGGGTTCAGAGCTTGCGGGAGATGAGGTCGCGCATCACTTCGCTGGTGCCGCCGTAGATGCGGGTGACACGCGAATCGGCGAACGCGCGCGCCACCGGGTACTCGAGCATGTAGCCGTAGCCGCCGTGCAGCTGCACCATTTCGTCGAGCGCCTTGCCCAGCGCTTCGGTTGCGTAGAGCTTCGCAATGGCGGCTTCTTCAAGGGAGAGGCGGCGGCGGATATGCTCGCTGAGGTAGTAATCCACCATCACGCGCACGGCAACGGCCTGTGCCTTGATGTCGGCGAGCTTGAACTTGGTGTTCTGGAAATCCCACACGGTCTGGTTGAAGGCCTTGCGCTCCTTCACGTAGGCGATCGTGTGTTCGAGGCACGCCTCGAGCTTGGCGGCGGCGCTGACGGCGATCGACAGACGTTCCTGCGGCAGTTCGCCCATCAGATAGGCGAAGCCCTTGCCTTCCTCGCCCAGCAGGTTCGCCACCGGCACGCGCACGTTGTCGAAGAACAGCTCGGCCGTATCCTGGGCGTGCTGGCCCACTTTCTCCAGCTTGCGGCCACGGCGGAAACCCTCTCGGTCGGCTTCCACCATGATCAGGCTCACGCCGCGCGAGCCGGCCGCCGGATCGGTCTTGCAGACCATGATGATCAGGTCGCAGGTCAGGCCGTTCGAGATGAAGGTCTTGCTGCCGTTGATCACGTACTCGTCGCCGTCGCGAATGGCCGTGGTGCGTACGGCCTTCAGATCGCTGCCGGTGCCCGGTTCGGTCATGCCGATGGCGAGAATGGCCTCGCCCGAGCACACCTTGGGCAGCCAGCGTTGCTTCTGCTCTTCGTTGGCGATGCGTGCGATGTACGGGGCGATGATGTCCGAATGCACGCCGAAGCCCAGGCCGCTGACACCGACGCGCGCCAGTTCTTCATTGAACACAGCCGAGTGGCCGAAGTCACCGCCACCACCACCGTACTCCGTGGGCAGCGTCACGCACAGCAGACCTTCGCGACCGGCCTTGAGCCAGGTTTCGCGATCCACCTTGCCAGCCTTGTCCCAGGCGGCCTGCTTGGGCAGGCACTCGCGCTCCAGGAAGCGGCGGGCGGTTTCGCGGAACATCTCGTGATCTTCACGGTAAACGTTACGTTGGACTTGCATGACAGTCTCCTCTTGAGTTGTTGTCGTGTGTGCGGACTTACCGCGCGCAGGCAATGTGGCTTTCGGGTTCGGGATGGAACAGGGCTTCGACCAGATGGGCGCGGCGCGCCCGCGTGGCGGCCTGATTCACGTAGCCCTTGTCGGCGATTTCGTTCGCGTCCATCGACGGTGGTTCCGCCATCAGCATCACGCGACGCACGGACAAACTTGCGCCGTTGCCGCCCGCCGGTGCTTGCAGCCGCGCGCGAATGGCCTCGACGACGACGGGGTGCCGGACCAGCGCTTCGGCATCGAGCGCCGCCAGTTCGGGCGCAAGGCTCCGGCAGGCTGCGACATTGGGCCAGGCCAGCGCCGCCAGGTAGTCGTGGTCGTGGCCGCAGATCACCGCGTCGTTGAGCAGCGGCGCGCATCGTTCGACCAGCGTAAGGCGCACCGCGCCGGTACGGACCCAGGTGCCGTTGGTAAGCTTGAAGTCCTCGGCCACACGGCCGGCGAACGACAGGCCGCGTGCGGGATCGGATGGGTCCTGCAGGCGCACCGCGTCTCCCATCTTGAAGAAGCCCTCTTCATCGAACGCGGCAGCAGTCAAGTCGGGGCGCTGCACGTAACCCTTGAACACGCTGGGGCCTTTGATGCGGATCTCGTAGCGGCCATCGCCGCCTTCGAGCGGGACGAGCTTCGCGGAAACGCCGGGCATGGGCACACCGATGTTCCCTGTGGTCTCGCTCGGCCACGTGCAGTAGAGGCCCACACCGCTCGACTCGGTGCAAGCGAGGCCCGAGCAGAACGCCACGCGCTCGCCGATCGTGCGTTCGGACAGCGCGTGGATGCGGTCCCAGACATCGCGCGGCAGGCTGGCGCCGCCGTAGGAGAAGTTCACCGCCTCGGAAAACAGGTTGCGCGCGACTTCCGGATCGCGCTCGGCCGCAGTCACCAACATCGTCCAGGCGGCTGGCACGGCGGTGAACACGGTCGAAGCGACATCGCGCATATTGCGCACGGTGCGCTCGAACTGACCAGGCAGCGGGCGTCCATCGTCGATATAGTGGCTGCCGCCCAGCGTGACCACGCGCGTCATGTTCAGCACGCCACCCAGGCCGTGGTGCCATGGCAGCCAGTCGAGGTAGCGGGACGGGCGTTCCAGCAGCGGCCGATAGCTCTCCAGGTAGTAAGCGGCCACGGCGCGGAGATTGCCGTGCGACAGCGCCACGCCTTTGGGCACGCCGGTGGAGCCGGACGTGAACAGCACGCGGCCCAGGTCGTCTTCGCGAATGGCATCGTGCGCGGCCTGCACTGCCGCGCGGCGTGCAGGCGTCACGGTGGTGGCGACCAGCGAGGCCCAGTCGTGCTGGCCGTCGCGCGCGCCGTGTACCGCGATGACGGGCACATTGGGCTTGCCGATGACGTCGAGGGCGCGGGCGAAGGCGGCGGCATCCTGCGCGAAGATCGCACCCGGTGGCACCAGGCTTACCACGTCGCGGAGTCGCGCGAAATCCTTGCTCACCAGCGAATAAGCGGGCGATACCGGCGCCATGGGCACGCCGACGTGCTCGGCTGCCAGGGCCAGTACGGCGTGTTCGATCGAGTTGCCGGAGAGGATCAGCAGCGGACGGTCGGCGCCCAGGCCCATCTCGAGCAGGGCGGCGCCCACGGCCTGGATCTGCTGCCACATCTCGGCCCAGGTGATCATGCGCCACGGGGCGTCCGGACTGGTCGATTCGCGCTCGGCGAACGCGCAGGTGTCGCCGCGTTGAACCGCCCAGTGGGCGGCAAACTCGCCGAGTCCGCGCTGTGCGGGGTCGGCCGGCGGGGTGGCGCAGCGCAGGAGGATGGTGCCGTCGGCGCGCTGTTCGACGAGCGTAGGGCGCGGCGGGAATACCGTTGGCCGGAACTTGGGCACGGTGTCGCTGCGGACAGCGGACGTAGCGGTCATGGAACGCGTCTCCTCGGTCAGCGGCACACGGGTGCCGCAGGGCGTTTGTCGCCTGCCGATCCAGCGGGATCGGACGTGCGATCGAATGACGCTAAGTTACGCCGGGGGAGGGGGCGGCCACTACCACCCATGTCAGGTGGCGCGGCCGCTTGTAGTGGTCAACTCTTGCGAGGGAGCGAGCGCCGGGATCAGCTCGGGCGGGAGAGGTCGCGCACACGCGCGACCGCTTCGTCGCGCGATGTTACGCCAAGCTTGCGGAAGATGTTGCGGAGGTGCCACTTCACGGTCTCGGGCGAGAGGCCGAGCGTGCGGGCGATCTTCTTGTTGGGCAGGGCCTGTCCGAGCAATTCGACCACATCGGCTTCGCGTTCGCTCAGTGGCTCTGCAAGCGTGCGCAGCGTGGCTGGCGCCGCAGCGCCGGCTGATGCCACCGGGTTGGCAGCACCGGTCGCGCGCAGGCGGCTGATGTAGAACGCGAGCAGCGGATCGGGCGCTTCACCGGGCTGCTGCGCTAGTGCAGCAATCTCGTCGAACGCGCCCGGGTCGACATCGAGCAGGCTGCGCACCAGGCCGAGCCGGTGGCTCGCGCGCAACGCAGCCAGCACGCGCTCGCGCACGGACGCAGCGTTGCCGAGTCGATGGTCGGCCAGTGCCGCCATCCACTGTATTTGCGCGAGATGGCGTTGCCATCCGCGTCGTTGACACTGGTCGATCAGCGGGCCGACGGCAGCGGCCGCCTTCGCGGGATCACCGTCCAGCAGGTATCCCATGACGCGCGCGCGGCCTGCCACCAGAAGGATCTCGTCCACGGTGCCAGGGCCCGCGCCGCGGTGGCGTTCGGCGATGGCCTCGAGCCGCGACC
>NZ_ANKP01000129.1:0-48712 GCF_000319775.1 Cupriavidus sp. HMR-1 | reverse complement strand
GGTCAACGCTCAAGAACGGTGGGGGTCGGCGCGCCAGCGGGCGGGCCGACCCGGTGTGTCTGTTTTCTTCCTGAGGAGATGGTGATGCAATCCCAGTGCATTCAACGGGCGCCCGAGCTGCGGGTGCCGTGGTGGATCGACGGCGAAGGGCGCAGCATGGCACCGCTGAAGCTGGCCGATCTGGGCGACGGGTTCAAAGTGATCTTCTGCTTCCAGCACTGGTGTCCGGGCTGCCACAGCCATGGCTTTCCGACCCTGCAGAAGCTGATCAAGGCGTTGGGTGATCGCGGCTTCGCGTTTGCCGCGGTGCAGACCGTGTTCGAGGGCGTCGAGTCCAACACCTTCGAGCGCCTGCGCGAGACGCAGCTGCGCTACGGCTTGAACATTCCTTTCGGACACGACCCTGCGATCGGACGGGCGTCGTCGCTCATGGCCGACTACGGGACGCGGGGCACGCCGTGGTTTTTGGTGATCGATCCGCTGGATGAGGTGCTCTACAGCGACTTCGAGCTCGACGAGCGGCAGCTGATCGGGGCGTTCGGCGCTTCGAACGATGGTCTCAAGGCGGCCTGAAGCCATGCGTGCTTCCACACCAAAGTCCGTGTCGGAGCCGAAGACGCCGGGGACGGGCCCGGCGTTTCGGCTGCCGTTTGACAACAGCTTCTTCCGGGACATGCAGGGGTTCTATGTGCCTTGGAAGCCCGAGCCGTCCCCGGCCCCGGCCTGGGTGCAGTTCAACGACGCCCTGGCGCTGGAGCTGGGGCTGGAACCGGCGGTGCTGAAGTCTGCGACCGGTCTGGCGTGGCTGTCCGGCGTGGAAATGCCGGCTGAGGCGGCGCCGCTGGCGCAGGCCTACGCGGGGCACCAGTTCGGCCAGTTCTCGCCACACTTGGGGGATGGCCGCGCCTTGCTGCTCGGGGAACTCATCGACACGGCAGGACAGCGTCGGGACCTGGCCCTCAAGGGGTCGGGCCGTACGCCGTTTTCGCGCCGTGGCGATGGCAAGGCGGCACTGGGCCCGGCGCTGCGCGAGTACCTCATGGGCGAGGCCATGCACGCGTTGGGCATTCCCACGACGCGTGCGCTGGCGGTGATCCGGACCGGTGAGCGGGTGAACCGCGAGGGCTCGCCCCCCGGGGCGATCTTGGTGCGCGTGGCGGCCAGCCACTTGCGGGTGGGCACTTTTGAGTTCTTCGCGGCGCGGGAGGAGGAGGTGATGCTTCGGCGGCTGCTCGACTATGCCGTGGCGCGGCATGACCCCGCCCTCGCCAAGCTTTCCGACAAGCCCATTCCGATGCTGGAGGCCGTCTGTGAGCGGCAGGCGCAGCTGATTGCACGCTGGATGGGCGTGGGCTTCATCCACGGGGTGATGAACACCGACAACATGAGCATCTCGGGCGAGACCATCGACTATGGTCCGTGTGCGTTCATGGAGGGTTTCGATCCGGCCACGGTGTTCAGCTCGATCGACCGTCAGGGGCGATATGCCTACGGCCAGCAGCCGGCCATGGCGCAATGGAACCTGGCCCGTCTGGCCGAAGCGTTGCTGCCGGTTCTGGACGCCCGCGATATCGACGTCGTGGAACGGGTGGAACAGGTGGTGGCCGGGTTTGCCGTGCGCTTTGACCGGCATTGGACCGGGCAGCTGCGCGCCAAGCTGGGCTTGGCCGCTGAAGAGCCGGACGACCGCGCCCTGGCGGACGACTTCCTGCAGCTGCTGCAGCGGGAAAAGGTGGACTTCACGCTGGCGTTCCGCCTCCTGTCCGACGCCATCACGGGGCCGGATGCCGCACTGCACGACCTGTTCGGACGGGAGCGCCCGGCGCTCTCGGACTGGCTGGCGCGCTGGCGCCAGCGCATGGCCCGGGAGGGAAGGACCTTGCAGGACTGCGCCGCAACGGCGTGGTCGGTCAATCCCTTCGTGATCCCGCGCAATCACCAGGTGGAGGCGGCGCTGTCGAGTGCCGTGGACGAGGCCGACCTCGGTCCGTTCGAGCGCCTGCTGGCGGTGCTGGGGCGGCCGTACGAGACGGTGGAGTCCGCGCGGCCATTCACGCTGCCGGCCTCGCCCGAAGTGGCCGCAGCCCACCGCACCTTCTGCGGCACCTGATTGGGGTACCCAACGATTTCTGAAAGGAGACTTCGCATGACCACAATGAAACAGGAACCCGGTGTCCTTGGCGAGGCGGCCGCTCCCCTGGGTGTGACCCGGTGGGTGGACGCGTCGGGCCAGGCGCTGGAACACTTCGACCTGGACCGCATGCCCGGCCGGTTCAAGCTCATCTTCTGTTTTCAGGACGCCTGCCCGGGGTGCCATGCGACCGGCTTTCCGGCGCTTGCCCGGGTGGTCGACGCGTTTCGGGGGAGCGACTTCGTCGGGTTCGCCGCAGTCCAGACCGTGTTCGAGGACTTCGGTTCGAACACCTGGGAGCGCATGCTGGCCAATCACGCCCGCTACGCGCTGGGCATTCCCTTCGGGCACGACGCCGGTGACGAACAGGACGGCGCGGGTTCGGAGCTGATGCGCCGCTACCGCAACGGCGGCACACCCTGGTTCATTCTGATCGATCCCGATGGCAGAGTGGTCTACAACCATTTCCGAATCGACGCCGACAAGCTCGTCACCTTTCTCAAGCGGCTGGAAAACGAACCGGCGGCACCGGAGCCTGGGCCCGACATGTTGACTTGGAAAGGAGTGATTCAACTGGTGGAAACGGGCAACCCGACGCCACCGCGCCGAGTTGAGCGCAGCGAAGCCGAGTGGGCCCAACAGCTGACGCCCGAGCAGTTCCGAATCACGCGGCTCAAGGGCACCGAACGGGCGCACAGCTCCTCGATGTGTACGCTGTTTTCGCCCGGGATCTACCGGTGCGTGTGCTGCGGCACTGAACTATTCGATGCGTCGACCAAATATGACAGCCGCAGCGGCTGGCCCAGCTTCACGCAGGCCATTGCCCCGGGTCTGGTGGGCTATCACGGAGACAACAGCCACGGCATGGTGCGGGTGGAGACGACGTGCAACGTCTGCGACGCCCACCTGGGTCACGTGTTTCCCGACGGACCCAAGCCCAGCGGTCTGCGCTACTGCATCAACGCCCTGGCACTGGAGAAAGCATGAGCAGCGAAAAGGTAGGCTTCGCTGGCAGCAGCCAGGGTCTGCTGGTGGGTGTCTTGGAACGCCCGGACCATGCACCGTTACAAGCCCTGGCGGTGTTTGCCCACTGCTTTACCTGCGGAAAGAACTCTCTCGCCGCGACCCGCATCAGCCGGGCGCTGGCTCAGCAGGGCATCGCCACGCTGCGCTTTGATTTCACCGGTCTGGGCGAGAGCGAAGGCGACTTCGGGCGCGGTGGCTTTTCGTCCAGCGTGGCGGACATTGTGGCGGCGGTGCACTGGATGCAGAGCACGATCGGCATGCCTGCACTGTTGGTCGGACACAGCCTGGGGGGGACGGCGGCCATCGCGGCGGCTGCCCGCCTCGACGGCATACGGGCGGTTTGCACGCTGGGCGCACCCGCGACGGCCGACCATGTGCTTCGTCACTTCGGTCCGACCAAGTCCGAAGAGGATGGGCAGATCCAGGTCGACCTGGGCGGCCGGGCGTTCAGGATCGCGCCGGCCTTCATTGAAGAGCTCCAGGCCCAAGCCCACGAGAACCCGGTCAAGGGGCTTCGCGCGGCCTTGCTGGTTATGCACGCGCCAAGTGACGCGGTGGTGGACATCGGCGAGGCACAGGACCTGTTCAAGGCGGCCAGACATCCTAAGAGTTTCATCAGCCTGGACGATGCGGACCATCTGCTCACGCGCCCGGCCGATGCGCAGTATGCGGCTGACCTGATTGGCGCCTGGGCCTCGCGGTTTCTGCCGATGCGAGCCGAGCGAAACGATGCGCCGTCGGACCTTCGTGCGGGCGAGGTGTGGGTGGGGGAGCACGATCACGCCTTCTGGCGATCGATGCGAGCAGGTCCGCACCACCTCGACGCCGATGAGCCAAAGGAAGTGGGTGGTGGCGAACGCGGGCCCGATCCTTATGAACTTCTGCTGATGTCGCTGGGCGCCTGCACGTCCATGACATTGCGCCAGTACGCCAAGCGAAAAGGCTATGCGCTCAAGGATGTCCAGGTCAGGTTGCGTCATGAGCGCGCGCACGCGACCGATTGCCAGGAGTGCGGGGATCGCTCGGGACAGGTTGACCACGTCACGCGGCAGCTCCTGCTGAGCGGACCGTTGAGTGAAAGCCAGCGACAGGACCTGTTGCGCATCGCCGATCGTTGCCCCGTGCATCGAACGCTGGAGAACCATCCGGTGATCACCACCACACTGATTCGGGACTGATCCCAACCACACACAAACGAAGGAGACGGAGCATGAGAGCCATCTGGAAAGGCACCACCATCGCTGAGAGCGATGACATCGTGGAAGTTGAAGGCAACGCCTATTTCCCACTCGACGCGTTGCGCCCGGAACATTTCAAACCAAGCGATACGCACACCACCTGTCCATGGAAGGGGCGGGCCAGCTACTACGACGTGGTGGTCGGCGAAGACGTGAACGCTGACGCGGCGTGGTACTACCCGTCGCCCAAGGCTGGTGCGGAGGCGGTGACCGGCAGGGTGGCGTTCTGGCGCGGTGTCGAGGTGCGGCCATGAGCGGGGAACAGAGGTTCGACGCGATCGTGATCGGAGCCGGTCAGGCCGGTCCCTTTCTGGGCGCGACACTCGTTGCCCGGGGTATGAAGGTGGCGCTCATCGAGGAGCGTGACCTGGGTGGTACCTGTGTCAATCGGGGCTGCACCCCAACCAAGACCCTACGCAAGTCGGCTCGTGTGGCTCACATGGCGCGCCGGGCCAGCGAATTCGGTGTGCAAACCGGGTCGGTCCAGGTCAACTTCAGGGCAGCGATGGAGCGCATGCAACGCCGGGTGGAGGAGGCTCGCTCTGGCCTGCAGGCCTGGCTGGGCCAGTTGGAAGGACTCACCATCATCAAGGCGCGCGGTCGCCTGGCGGGCCGTGACGGCGAACAGTTCGTGGTGCTGGCCGGCGAGCATCAGCTGGTGGCGCCCAAGGTGGTGCTGAACACCGGCACACGTCCCTTTGTTCCGCCGGTGCCTGGGCTGGACGAGCTGCCGTTCCTGGACAACGAACGGCTGTTGGCGCTGCGTGAATTACCGTCCAGGCTGGTGATCATCGGCGGTGGATACATCAGCCTGGAGATGGCTCAGATCTTTCGGCGGCTGGGAAGTGAGGTTGCCATTCTGGAAACAGGGCCCCGCCTCACGGCCCGCGAGGACGAGGACATTGCAGCCGCTGTGACCGGAATGCTGACAGCGGAAGGCATCGAAGTGAACACCGGCGTGCGCATTGAGCGGGTCGGCAAGGCGGACAACGACGCTGGCGTGCGGGTGCAGTTGGCTGGTGGCCGCAGCGTGGATGGCAGCCACCTGCTGGTGGCCACCGGGCGAATACCGAACACCGACTGTCTGGGCCTGGAAACGGTGGGCCTGGAGGTCAGTGCGCGAGGCTACCTGGTCACCAACGACCGGCTCGAAACCGCGGTTCCCGGCATCTGGGCGCTGGGTGACATCAATCAGCGCGGGGCCTTTACCCACACCAGCTACCACGATCAGGACATCGTGGCGGAGAACCTGGCCGGAGGGCAACGCAGCGCCGCCGCGCGCGTCGGCATTTATGCCATGTTTACCGATCCTCCGCTGGCCCACGTCGGTCTTTATGAGGCCGACGCGCGAAAACTCGTGACCGAAGGGCGACGCATTTCCCAGGCGGTTCACGCCATGAAGGACGTCAGTCGCGCGAAGGAAGAAGGCGAAACCGTGGGCAAGATCAAGCTCCTCATCGATGAGGACAGTGGTCATTTCCTCGGAGCGACCATGCTCGGGATCCAGTCGGACGAGATCATCCAGGCGATCGGTCTGGTGATGGCCAGTGGCGGCACCTGGAAGGTGGTCCGGGATGCATTGCCCGTTCACCCGACGGTCACCGAGTTCCTGCCCACCATCATTGATCGACGCAAGCCCTTGACCGCAAGTCCTGGGTGAGCCGGAGGACCCACACCATGCCCATCAACCGCTCATTCAGCGGCCGCAATCGCGATGTCCACAACCACGGCGGTCGACTTCCGCCAGGACAGTCCCTGACGGAAGGTTTTCCCGTGCTGACTGCGGGCCCCACCCCAAAAGCCTTGGCGCTTGGCGATTGGCGCTTGACCTTGAAGGTCGGTGTGCGGCCGGTTCGCGTTTGGACCTGGAGCGAATTCCAGGCCCTGCCCCAGACCGAGCAGGTGGTCGACATCCACTGCGTTACCACCTGGTCGAAATTCGACACCCGCTGGCGCGGTGTGACGTTGGACACCTTGTTGCAGGCGGCCGGACTGGAAGCGCCCACGCCTTGGGTGCTGGCGCATTCCCAGGACGGCTACTCCACCAACGTGCCGTTGGCCGATCTGACACAAGGGCGCGCAATGATCGCAACGCACTACGACGACCGACCGCTCGCGCCCGAGCACGGGGGACCGGCACGCCTGTTGGTGCCGCATCTCTATTTCTGGAAGTCGGCCAAGTGGGTCAATGCGCTGCAGTTCAACGAGCGCGACGAGGCCGGGTTCTGGGAACTGCGGGGCTATCACATGCGAGGCGACCCTTTCAAGGAAGAGCGCTATGGATGAGGCCGTTGGTCAGCAACGGCTGAGCTGGCAGTCCGCACGCATCGAAGCGTTGCAGGCACTGACCCCACGCGTCATGCGGGTGGTGCTGCGTCCTGACAGATGGGTTCGCCCGAGGCCGGGCCAGCATTTGGATGTCCGACTGACAGCAGAAGATGGCTATCAGGCACAACGGAGCTATTCGCTCCTCTCACCTCCTCAACGTACCGGGCTCTATGAGCTGGGCATTGAGCGGTTGGACGATGGCGAAGTATCCACCTGGTTTCACGATGGGGCCCAGCACGGCGAAACGATTGAAATTCTCGGGCCGGTTGGTGGTCATTTTGTGCTTGACGAGTCGAACACACGACCAGCCTTGCTGATTGGGGGAGGATCTGGCGTTGTTCCCCTTTTGTCCATGGCAGCGCAACGCGTGGGTGCATACAGCCAAGCGCATACAACGCTGTTGGTTGCCGCACGTCATCTGGACGAAGTGTTGCTCTGGCCCACCCTGCAGCGATGGGAAGCGTTTACGCCGCGGTTTCGCAGCCGACTGGCGCTCTCGCGGGATACCTGTGCCCCGCGCGCACAGGACCACGTTGGCCGCATTGATGAGGCCGATGTTGCTTGGGCATTGCAGCAATTGGGTGATGTGGCGACCGAATCTGCGCAGGTTTTCATCTGCGGGCGTAATGACTTTGTCGAGTCCATCGTTCATATGGTCACCGGGCTAAATGTGCCCGAGGTCTCCATCCGCACCGAGCGCTTCGGAAGTTGACTCTCTTTTTTCTCATCTGCCGTGACACCTGAAGACATCCGCCTAACCCGATACGTCTCTGTCCGTTCGCGCAGCGAACGGCTGTGTGCCCCTCTGAGCGCCGAGGACCATATTCCCCAACCGGTTTCCGACGTCAGTCCGCCGAAGTGGCACTTGGCCCACACCACGTGGTTCTTCGAGACTTTTGTCCTCGCGAAACAACAGCCGGACTATCGACTGTTCCATCCTCTGTATGGCTACCTGTTCAACAGCTACTACGAATCGGAGGGCGCTCACCTGGCACGCCCGCAGCGAGGAAGCTTGAGTCGCCCGACGGTGGCTGAGGTGATGGCGTACCGCGCGCATGTGGACGAGTCCATGCGCCGTCTGCTGAAGGAACCACTGGAGCCCGCAGTCGCGGCTTTGGTAGAGCTGGGCATGCAGCATGAACAACAGCATCAGGAGTTGCTGATCACAGACATCAAGTACATCCTGGGCCACAACCCATTGCATCCGGCGTATGACCCTCTGGGCATCGGTCCCCAAGATGTGACGGCCGAACATGATGGAACCTGCCCACCCCTGGACGATTGGCTTAGCGTCGAAGGGCAGACGATTCGCATCGGCCACCAGGGGCCAGGGTTCGCCTTCGACAACGAGTCGCCATCGCATTTGGCGCTCATTCAAGGGGTAGACATCCGTGTGGCGCTAGTCACCAATGATGAATACCTTCAGTTCATGCGCGACGGAGGATATCAGCGCCATTCGCTCTGGCATGCGGAAGGCTGGGACTGGGTGCAAACGCTCGAACACCGTGCGCCGATGTACTGGCAGCCCGACCCTAACCAGCCTGAAGGATGGGGTCATTACACGCTCCAGGGTGTGATGCCGCTGACCAGTCAGGCACCGGTGACGCACGTCAGTTACTACGAGGCACACGCTTTCTGCGATTGGGCGGGGTGGCGATTGCCCACCGAGTTCGAGTGGGAGGCAGCGGCAAGCCTGTTCGGCTGGGGGCGTCGATGGGAATGGACGCGGAGCGCCTATCAGCCCTATCCCGGTTTTGCCCGCAGCGAGGGCGCGGTGGGGGAATACAACGGGAAGTTCATGGTGAACCAGCAGGTCTTGCGCGGAGCGTCCTGGGCCACATCGCCGGGCCACGCCCGTTTGACATACCGGAACTTCTTTCACGCTCCGTTGCGTTGGCAGTTCACGGGCATCCGTCCTGTTCGCTCGCGGGAGTCCGCATGACTGATCGGGACAGACTGACGGAGCATGTTCTGCAAGGGTTGACGCGACCACAGAAGGCGCTCTCATCCGCTTGGTTCTACGACGATGAGGGCTCGCGCCTGTTTCAGCAGATCATGGCGCTGCCCGAGTACTACCTCACACGCCTTGAGCACGAGCTGCTGCGCTCACGCGCGGATGAGCTTTCCCGGTGGATAGATCCTCGGTGCAGCCCGATCGATCTGATTGAACTGGGCAGCGGCGACGGGGCCAAAACGCTGTCGCTGTGCCAGGCACTGGCGCAACGTGAAGTGGATTGCATCTACAGGCCTATGGATGTGTCCGCACACGCCCTAGCGGATCTGAGCCGCCGCTTTGACACGTACCTCCCCCGCATGGCCATCGAACCGGTGCTGGGAGACTATTTCGAGCATTGGCCTCAGGTTGCCGAAGGGCGACGCCAGGTTGCAATGTTGCTGGGCAGCAATCTGGGCAACCTGGACGAACACGGTGCCGTCAAGCTGCTGCAACGGGTGCATTCGCATTTGCGCCCAGGTGACCTTGTGCTGCTTGGTCTGGATCTGGTCAAGGACCCGGCCGTGTTGCGCGCAGCTTACGATGACTCCCAGGGCGTGACTGCTGCGTTCAATCTGAACCTGCTGACGCGGCTGAATCGCGAGTTGGGCATGGACTTCGATCTGACGAAATTTCGGCACTACGCCAGCTACTGTCCGCTGGAACACGTGGCCAGAAGCTTTCTGGTGAGCCAGGTTGACCAGGTGGTCCACAGCAGAACCCTTGACCGAGGGTTCGTATTCCATGCCGGGGAGACCATCTATACAGAGCAATCCCAGAAATACTCCCTGGCTTCGATCGAACACCTCGCAGGCCGAAGCGGGTTTGACAACACCTGCACCCTGACCGACCCCCGAGGCTGGTACGCCATCACCGTCTGGCACCGGCTACCGTTCACCCCAACGCAACAAACGTCGACCTGACATAGGAGTCCTAATGAGCAACAAGACCCATCTGCGCCAGACCATGCTGGACCTTGCCGAAGGGCGCCTGCGGTTTGCCGAACAGACCTATGCGCAATACCTGGTCGGTGCGGCGGGCCGCGGAGATGAACCCAGTGAAAGCGATGCGGCGTCGCGGGCCGTCAACAATGCTGCTCTGGCGCAGGCGTTCGAATGCCCCATTCACGACCACCAGGAGGCCCTGGAAGTCTTGCGTCAGATCGATTTCGGTCCCCGGGATTCGGTGGAGACAGGCGCCGTGGTTCGCATCGACGGGCGTTGGTTCGTGATTGCGGTTGCCAGCGATGCCTTCCAGTGCGACGGCAACACCTACATGGGAATTTCCACCCAGGCGCCCATCTACGCAGCGATCGCAGATGCCCGAGCCGGTGATGTTGTCAGCTTCCGGCAACGCGAACTGCACATAGAGGAAGTCTTGTGATGCACCTCATTCGAGTCTGAACGATGGGCAGCACGCTGCGCGACCTGGTCCGGCGCTTTCATGGCACAGGTCGGCTTGATGCCATCGTTCTGCGCCCGGATCGCCTCAAGGACGCAGTGTCCGTGCAGGAGGCCAGGGCCGAACCGGGTCTCGGGCTGATTGGCGATCACCGCTCCCTGAAGCTTCGTCAGTCGGATGCGCAACGCCATCGCGAGCTGAGTCTGATCCAAGCTGAGCACCTTGGCTTGCTCGGGGTCTGGACGGGGCAAGCTCCAATTGCCCCGGAGCGTTTGCGGCGCAACCTTGTGATCTCGGGCATCAACGTCGCCGCAATGCATTCACCCTTCCGGGAAGAACGCTTTGTCTGGCGAATTGGCGGATCGGTCCGCATTGAAATCACGGGGCCATGTCCTCCTTGTTCACGCATGGAGGACGAACTCGGTGAAGGCGGTTACGCCGCGCTGCGCGGTCACGGGGGCGCCACGGCACGGATCGTCGTAGGTGGCGTGCTACGGGTTGGAGATACCGTTAACTTCGAGGTTGAATCCACCGTGGGTTGATAGCCATGATCGAAGCAGAGCGTACGCCTGGGTTTCTCCATCTTCTCCAGATGACCGGCGGTGCGTCGTGGTTGCACATGTGCATCCACCACCGCGAGACGGAGAGTTTTCTCTCAAGCGTGACCGGCCTGGACAAGCTGATCGCCGCAGCGATGGTGTCTGAAGATACCCGCTCGCGGTTGCGCGTCCACGGGCAGGGCGTGATGGTTTTGCTCAAAGCGATGCATTTGAGAGCTGATGGAGTGGGGCATCCGGAGGACATGGTGTCCATGCGAATCTGGATTGATGAGCGTCGGGTTATCACGACCCGCGAGGAGGATGTGGATCCCATCCTCGAACTTGCGGAAGACATCTCTCAGGGGCGGGGCTCGGCAACGCCAGGTGACTTCCTTTGCGATCTCATCGAAGAGCACCTCTCGGAAGTTTCCGAGCAGGTCGAGATGCTAGAGGATGGGGTGAATCTGATCGGCGGCCTTCTGGTTCAACACCAGACGGAAGCGGCATGCCCGAGCATGGCCAATACCCAGACCGCGATCTCTGGCTTTCTGCGTCATCTTGGCCCCCAGCGGGCCGTTCTTCAAACGTTGACAACCCTCGTCGTCCCGCCGCTGAATACCAATCATCGAGGCCGACTGGAGGAGCACCTGAACCAGCTGTTGCGGTTGCTCGAAACGCTGGAGAATTTGCGTGACCGTATCGATATCCTCAGTGACCAGGCAAACCGCATTCAGGAGCGACAGCTGAACCAAAGCTCTTATGTTTTTGCCGTGGTATCCACAATCTTCTTGCCCTTGAACTTTGTCACTGGCCTGTTTGGCGCCAATCTTCTGGGACTGCCGTTCGCAGATGCCACCAACGGTTTCTGGGTGTTGGTAGGTCTTTGCTTACTAATGAGTGTTGGGTTGTTAGCGGTTTTTCGCTGGCTCAAATGGCTTTAGTAGACGGTTTGTGGACTCTCTGAGATGTATCTTCGGAGCCGTCCATCAAGGACGGGTGCGCTGTTAGGAAACACGATACGTGCCTGTTGATTCATCAGCACAACTGAGCCAGTGATCACGTCGAATACTGAGCCACTGGGTTGATGGATGTTCTGGCTACTCGGTTGTGGATAAGTCTATCGGGTCTGCTGCTTTTCGATCTCCTTTCTGAGCTTTTGCACGTGGCTTGGACGGTGCCGCGCCAGCGGCACTGGAGTGCTTGAATCGCCAGCTCTCATTGCCTGTCTCCACGATGTGGCAGTGGTGCGTGAGGCGGTCGAGCAAGGCGGTTGTCATCTTGGCGTCGCCGAAGACGCTGCTCCATTCCGAGAAGGTGAGGTTGGTGGTGATCACCACGCTCGTTCGCTCGTAGAGCTTGGAGAGCAGGTGGAACAGCATCGCACCGCCCGACTGCGTGAACGGCAGGTAGCCCAGTGTTGGCGCCGATTCAAAATTGAGCCACCGTGCCGATTGAATTTTGAGCCAGGGCTATTGGCCAACCGGTGAAGGCTGGCTGTGGATAAGTGTAGTGCCTTGAGTTGGTTTGGGTCTCCTTGGTGAACGGCCTCGGTGGTCGTCGTTGAGGGCAAGCCGCGCAGGGCGAAGCCCGTAGCGGCTTGCCCTTGAACCGCTCACCTGGACTCAGAACGGCTCAGCCTTCTGGGCCTGTTCGCGTGCCTTGATGCGCTTCTTGGCCACGGCCGTGCTGTGCATGAAGCGGTGGGACTCGTTGCCCGTCTCGACGATGTGGCAATGGTGCGTGAGCCGGTCCAGCAGCGCCGTGGTCATCTTCGCGTCGCCGAACACGCTGGACCATTCCTTGAAGTCCAGGTTGGTGGTGATCATCACGCTGGTCTGCTCGTAGAGCTTGCTCAGCAGGTGGAACAGCAAGGCGCCACCCGCCTGGCTGAAGGGCAGGTAGCCCAGCTCATCGAGGATGACCAGGTCCATGCGCTGCAAGCTCGCTGCGATGCGGCCTGGCTTGCCTTGGGCCTTCTCCTGCTCCAGTGCGTTGACCAAGTCCACCGTGGAGTAAAACCGCACTCTTGAGCTGTGGCGCGTGATGCCTGCCACGCCGATGGCCGTGGCCAGATGCGTCTTGCCCGTGCCGGGGCCACCGACCAGCACCACGTTGTGCGCCTGCTCGGTGAACGCCATGCTGGCCAGTTGTTCGATGAGCTTTCTGTCCACCGGCGAGCATTCGAAGTCGAAGCCCGCCAGGTCGCGGTGCACGGGGAACTTGGCCGTGTGCATTTGGTAGCTCACCGAGCGCATGGCCCTGTCCGTGACTTCCGCTTGCAGCAGGTGCTCCAGCAGCCAGCGCGAGCTCTCCAGTGTGGCTTGGCCGCCTTGCTTGACCAGGTCTTCCCAGGCCCCGGCCATGCCGTACAGGCGAAGCTCTTTGAGCTCCTTGTCCAGCTCACGCATGATCGGCCTCCTGCATGTCGCTGCCAGCGCGCAGGCTGTCGTAGCGCGCCGTGTCGGCCAAGGGTGTCTGGCTCACTTGCAGCGTGGTCTCCACTGTCTGCGGTATCGGCTGCGCTTGCAGGCGCGCCAGCACGTTGATGACGTGCTCGGTGCTCACCCGCCCCGATGGCGGTGCGCTCTCCAGAGCAAGCTCCACGGCCACCAGCACCGCATCCAGCCCTTGCTTGGGCACCTCGGCCAACACCTGCGCCATCACCTTGTCGCCGCCATCATGGTGCAGCAAGGCCTGGCGCATGCGTTGCAGTGGCCCGGGCAGGTCCGCAAACGGCGCGCCGTTGCGCAGCGCGCCCGGCTTGCGCTCGATCAGCGGCACGTAATGCTGCCAGTCGTAGCGGGTCTGGTTGCGATCACTCAGGCGCTCGTGCGTGGCCACCACCGTGTCTCCCGCCACCACCACGATCTGCGCCGGGTACAGACGCGTGCTGACCATGTGGCCTGCCCATTCGCAGGGCACCGAGTAGCGGTTGCGCGCCACCGTCACCAGGCAGGTGCTGCTCACCTTCGCCGGGTTCTCAACATAGCCATCAAAGACCACCGGCATGGGCATCAGGTGGCTTTGCTCCAGCTCCAGCATCTCGGCGATGCTGAACGCTTTGTGCTGGGGGTGGCGCAGCTCCTGCCACAGGGCCCGGCAGCGCTCGCCCAGCCACGCGTTGAGCTCGGCAAAGCTGCCAAAGCGCCGCTGCCCCGCCTCCACCCAGATCCGACGGCGGCTGTCTTGTACCTCCTTCTCCACTCGACCCTTCTCCCAGCCGCTGGCACGGTTGCAAAAGTCAGGGTCGAACAGGTAGTGCGCGCACATGGCCGCAAAGCGCGCGTTGACGACTCGTCCCTTGCCCTTCTTGACCTTGTCCACTGCCGTCTTCATGTTGTCGTAGATGCCACGGCGCGCCACACCGCCCAGAGCCGCGAAGCTGCGTGTGTGCGCATCGAACAGCATCTCGTGGCCCTGGCTGGGGTAGGCCACCAGCCAGAACGCCCCGCTGGCGCACAGCTTCATGTGCGAGACCTGCATGCGGTAGTACACCCCGCCCACCAGCAAGCCGTCTTCGCTCCAGTCGAACTGGAAGGCCTCGCCCAGCTCGAAGGTCAATGGCACAAAGGCTTTGGTGCTCGCCTGTTGGCCTTCACCTTGGCGCCACTTGCGGATGAAGTCCGTTACCCGTGTGTAGCCGCCCTCGTAGCCCGCTGCCTTGATCTGCGCGAACAAGGCCTTGGCCGTGCGCCGCTCCTTCTTGGGCCGCTTGGCATCGGCCTTCAAGGCTTGCATGAGTTCGGCCTCGTACGCCGACAGCTTGGTGGCCTTCGCCGCCTCACGGCGGTACTTGGGCTCGACCGGCTGCGCCTCATCCAGCCACTTGGCCACCGTGTTCCTCGACAGGCCCGTGGCCCTCGATATCTCCCGCTTCGTCTTCTTGTCTCGGCGATGCATCCGCCGAATCTTGCCAATCATGTCCATGGTGATCACCTTCTTCTTCCCACTGCCGCAAAAAGCAGCAGGGTAGGTAAAACACCTGGCTCAGTTTTGGATCGGCATCACCCAAAAAAGTGGCTCAGTTTTCGGTCGGCGTCAACAAATTCATCTTCTATACATCGCCATCCGTGGGGGAATCGGTGCTGGATCCCGTGTAGCCAGATTGAGAAAGTCTAAGCGATGACGAACAACAATGCCTCCGCCCTTCCGACACCTTCTGATCTTGACGAATGCGCGGCGATGACTGTCGCCGACGCTCTGAAGATCATTCTGGCGAACAGCTACGCGATTTACCTGAAGACAAAAAATTTCCACTGGCACGTCTCCGGACCCTACTTCAGGGACTATCACCTGCTTCTTGATGAGCAGGCCGCAGAGATCCTCGCCGTCACCGATGCGATCGCCGAGCGCGCCCGAAAGACGGGCAACACCACCATTCGATCGATCGGCGATATCGCGCGCCACCAGACGATCTTCGACCGCCACATGGGCGGTGCCGCCAGTCCGAAACAGGTCCGACGCATACAGCATCAACAGCCACAGGTTCCGGACTGGAATGCGCCCCACGAATCCGGGCGTGACCCCTGATTCGGTGGAAGTCGGTGGCGCGATGAGACCCATCACCAGCCCTGCAGCAACCGTGCGGTGGCCTGACGTGCCTCCTCAGGGGAGTCAAACCAATACTCTTCCAGCAGGGGGCCGATCTCTGTGTCCACGACTTGCTGGAACCATCGCCGGGTGCTGCCCGCATCCAGCCGATGCACGGGCGTGACATAGCTGTGACCGATTCGGAACTGCTTGCCCAGGCGTGCATCCACTGCAATCTGCTCGTTCAGCTCGGCCATGCGTCGCTCGATGTCTGACGCCAGTGCTTCATCCACACCGCAGGCTGAAACCACCCAGTTCCGCCATGCTGGGCCGAGGCGGGGCTCAAGACCAACAAACGCAAAGCGGCGCCGCAACGCCAGATCAACCAGCGCCAACGACCGATCCGCGATGTTCATGGTGCCGATCACATGAAGGTTCTCGGGGATGTGGACCGGCCGCCGTACGCCGTCAGCATCCGGGTAGCACAGCTCCAACGCCTCGCTGGGGGTGCGCTTGCCTGCCTCCAGCAGCGTCAGCAACTCACCGAACACCTGGGCCGGATTGCCTCGGTTGATCTCCTCGATGACGACCACGAACTTGGCTGCAGGCTCCTTCTTCGCAGCCTTGATCGCCTCCATGAAGACGCCATCGGCAAGCGTCAGCTTGCCTTCACCAGTAGGCCGCCAGCCGCGCACGAAGTCCTCATACGAAAGATTCGGGTGGAACTGGACGGCTCTGACCTTGCTTTCGTCCTTCTGGCCCATCAAGGCGAAGGCCAATCGCTTGGCCAGCCATGTCTTGCCTGTGCCGGGTGGCCCTTGCAGGATCAGATTCTTTTTGGTGCGCAGCCGGTCCAGTAGCTGCTCAAGCTCTGGCTCCGACATGAAGCAGCCGTCACGCGTGATGTCGGCGAGCGAGTAGGGAACGATGGGGGCCTGAGACTGGACGACTTCGGCTGCACGTTCTTCGCCTGCGTCTTCGCGTGGCATGTCCGGCGTGACGTCGTCCTCTTGAGGCGCGGGCGTCGCATCCTTGAACTGCCACGATGCCAGCGACAACTCCGGGAAGCTGTGCACCGGGTAGTCGTCCTCCGCGAACCGCGTCCGCAGGTCGTCGGCAAGTTGCAAATACGTGGCCGCATCACATGGCGCTTGCGGCGCTGGGGTGGTGATCGGAACGCCCAGGCGCTTCTGGATGTAGTGCCGCGACTGGCTGTCCAGCGTCGGAAACTCCCAGGGGGCAGTCCAATACAAGCCAGTGGACAGATTCCACGCCACACCCCAGACATGGGTGGCGCCGTCATAGGCCTCGATGAACTCGTCGCGGGTGCCCGGCCCGTCGTCTTCAACCAGCGCCTGCGCTGCGGCAAAGACGCGCCAAAGCGCATCAATGTCTCCCGCCCCTCGCTTGTCCGCGTAGCGGAAGAACCAGGAGCGCTGGTTATTGAGCACGGGGATGCCTTCGAACGTCGCGGGCACAGGCACGGTGACGCCAAGCAGCTTCGCCAGCTCTGCAGCAATCAGCTTGCGGTTAGCGTCCGTCATGCCCCGGTTGAACGTGCCCATGACTGTGAACGGGCAGATGTCCTGCAGCGGGCCGCTGCTTCCATCTGGGAATTTGTCCTGCAGATAGCCCAGGCCCTGCACACGCTGAGCAATCTGGTGGATGCCTTGAATGAGCGGCACTCGGTCGCTTGCGTACGCCAGCAGCTTTTCTGCGATGGCCTCGTAGAAGTCCGCCCACTGAAACAGGGTGCCGAAGCGGTCCTTCCAGTACGGCGCGTTGCGGAATCGCTCGATGTCTTGGGGCTTGCCATTGAATGCGAACTCGATCAGTGCATCCGCATTCCATTCGCCGGGCACAACGCGCCAGATGGTGGGGCGGTAGGTGTAGAAGTACCACTCGCGCACGCCATCGGCGGGCTGCCACTGCACTTTGACGCGCTCACCGTCCTGTGGGTTCTCGGTGATGACACCGATGGCCTTGATGCCCATGACAGACACCGTCTGCTGACGGTTGTCGAACGGCAGGCCGTGCTTGCGCACATACGCGGCCTTGATGGCAATGCGCTCACCAGGCCGCATGGAGCGAACCAGCGCCTGCTCCTTCTGGCTGGGGCTGCTGATCTCCCAGATGCCTTCTTCGAGGAAGCGGGCGCTCTGGTCATCGGTGTGACCGAAGCTGGCTCCGACGAACCACGTTGTACCGGACGATTGGTTGCTGGTCTGTTCTGTCATTTTTCTCCCTTCGTCATCCCGATGCGTCAAAGCAATGGCTTGGACGATTGCGATGCCGATTCACGGCGCCACCGCATCACGGCCTGTATTGACCGTGTGCTGTCGGCCCCTCACAATCGCATGCAACACGGCCCCTCTCGGTGTCCTCGCTGTCGAGCGAGTGCGCAGCTGAGGGGTTCTTTTTTCGCGGCGCCTGCTCGTAGGTTCTGTATCTCCCTCAAGCCTTTTGCTCGAATCGCAGGAAGGCGGTCAGTCGGTCCGACTCCTTGATTTCATCGTGCGGCACCAGCAGGTAGCGCCACGGCTTGCTGCCTACCGTGGCCGCATGAGCTGATGCGTGCGAGCACCAGCGAACAGCGGCAGCGGCCTTTGACTTCACCTCGTCCGAGCTCAAGTCGTCCCGCTTCTTGGTCTCCACCATGAGGATCATCGAGTCGGTCTCCGCCACGAAGTCGGGGATGTATTCCGGCTGCTCACTGCCCAGCTTGTAGTAAATCTGGAACTGCCCTTTGGCGGGCTTGAACCACTTCAAAGCATCGCGTTCCAGGATGACCGCGAAGCGCCGCTCGGTGTCCGAGTCAAACTTCTGCAGTGGGTAGAGGCAGCGCGAAAAACCGCCGAACAACATCTGTTTGATCTTGCTCAGCTCGGTCACCGTTTCACGGTAGTTGTGTGCCGTCTGCCCGGCCACCGCCGTGTAGTTGCACGGTTTGAGTTCTGTGAAACCTCGGCTGACCTGCACCTCGTAGTCGGTGGCTTGTTCCCAGAAGTGGGCCAGCATCTCGGCCCGGATCAGACGGGCGAGCTCTGCACCATAGGTGTGGAACACTTCATGCAGCTCGTTTTCCGAGTAGTTCTGCGCTTGGTAGTGGGCTACCGCCTGACCGGCCAAGTCGTAGAGCAACTCGGCCTGTGTGAAGTAGTCGATGTCGTCGTAGTCGATCAGCTTCTTGACGATGTAGTCCTCGAAGCGCTGCTCCCTGATGCCCGCTTCACGGCTCATGGTGAACTGATGGTTCGTGCGCAGCTCTTGGCCGACGATCTCCCGTTGCCCCGGCTGAAAGTTGGGCAGTGAACCCAGCTTGAACGGGTGGAAGCCGGTGGTGACCTCCCCGGTAGGCACCACTGCTATTCGCGGAATGTCGATGGTTTGCTGAACCACGATCTCCGTGGTCTTGGACACGACAGCCGACAAATCAAGAGCCGGTGCGGCATCGTCCACTTCAGCCAGCAACTCCCCCTGAGCAGGCTTCAGTCGCTCTGTCACTTCAGCCAGGATGGCCGATTGCACCTCCGGGGTGAGCAGGGCACTGCTCGTCGGCACGAGGTCACGCTTCACCTCGTACTTGCCGATCACATCCATCACCACGCGAGCGGCTTGGCGCTCGCGCTCTGTGGTGAACACGGGCGCAGGCGCGGCCGCCGGTGCCGTCCCCGTGCTGACAGCACTGGTGGCCACGGGCGGGGGCTCCGCAAGACCCAGGCGGGCCATGGCGCCTGAGCTGACCTGCACGCTCACCTTCTTGTCGTCAGCGCTTGGTGCCTCCAGGATCACCTGCTTCAGCCGGATCGGCGAGTCGCCTCGATTCGCCTCGTCGATGATCTCTTGAAACTTGTCGTGGGCCACGATGTTCAAGCGGTCCACCGCAGCAACACCCGTGCGCTTGCCATAGGGCAGGCGCAAGCCGCGACCGATGGATTGCTCGATCAGCGTGCGCGCGTTGGCTGCACGCAGGGGCACGATGGTGTAGAGGTTCGTCACGTCCCAGCCCTCTTTGAGCATGTTGACGTGGATGACGATCTCAGTGGGTTCGTCCACGCTCTCCACAGCCAGGAGCTTGGAGATCATTTCCTCCTCTTCGGCCCCGGTGCGGCTGGAGTCCACCTGAATCACCTTGTCCGCATAGCGCCCTTCATAGAAGGCCGATGACTCAATCAGCGTCTTCAGCTGCGAGGCATGCGTGGTGTCCCGTGCGATCACGAGCATGAAGGGCTTGACCACCTTCACGCCGTTCTCTCGGGCATAGGTCAGCAGCTCGACCTTGGTAGTCTCATGCAGGCGAACGCCATCTTCCAGCTTGATCTTTTCGATCTCTTCGGCCGAGTGCGCCTTGGCGTCGAAATTGCGCTGGGTCACAGCGGCAGGCTCTTTGACGAAGCCGTCTTCCATCGCCCGCGCCAGCGGATAGTCCATCACCACGTTTTTAAAAGGCACAGGGCCACGCGTGGATTCCACAAATGGGGTGGCCGTCACCTCAAGGCCAAACAAGGGCTTCAGTTCGTTGATGGACCGCACGCCGGCACTGGCCCTGTAGCGGTGCGACTCGTCCATCAACAGCACCAGGTCGTCCAGACTGGCCAGGTAGTTGAAGTAGCTGTCTCCCAGCACCTCGCGCATGCGCTTGATGCGTGGCTCCTTGCCGCCACGCACCTCCGAGTTGATCTTGGAGATGTTGAAGATGTTGATGCGCACGTCGTGCGCAAAACCCATCGTCTGGTCCTGAACCACCGCACCGGTCTGGTCGTAGTTGTCGCCCGTGATGATCAAGGGCGGCTGCTGAGCGAACTCGGCGATTCCCTTGAACACGTACTTGGGCGTGTTACGCGTGAAGTCGGCGATCAGCTTGTTGTAGATCGTCAGGTTCGGCGCCAGCACGAAGAAGTTGTTGATGCCATGCGCCAGGTGCAAGTAGGCAATGAACGCGCCCATCAGCCGTGTCTTGCCCACGCCGGTGGCCAGCGAGAAGCACAGCGAGGGGAACTCGCGTTCAAAGTCCTCCAGCGTCGGGAATTCCGCCTTCAGCGTGGCAAGGATGGCCGCCACATCTTGGTCGTGGCCGAGCAGCTCCGGTGCGGCCTCGATGGCGCGCACGAGCTTCGCAAGAGACTCCGCTTGCGGCGGGCGCAGAGACAGTCGGCCGGTGACGGCGTTCTGGACGCGTGCATTCATTCTTCGTTCTCCCCGAACAGACCGCCTTGCCCCGCGTTCGTGGCGGCGGATTTCTTGGTTTTGCGTGTGGCAGCGCCCGCTGTAGACACGGTCTCTTCAACCGGCTCTGTCTTCTCCGCCATCGGAAGGTTGGCGACGTTGAGGCTGTAGTCGTCGTGGCCCCACTCACAGCGGGCCAGCACCATCTTCGGAATCTTCTTCAGCGTCAGGTTCGGCCAGCGCTCGGATGCTTTGGCTGCGGTGACGCCATGGAAGGCTGCGCAGCAGACGAGCAGGCTCTGGTCGCTACCAACTTCATCCGACAGTGCCTGAAGTTGATCTGCGGATAGGTTTTGGGTGGTGACGTAGATGAAGTCCCGCTCGCTGGAATGGCCGTGCTGCCACCACTGCACCTCCGATGGGGCATAGGTGAACCCTTCCAGCTTGGAGAGGGCTTCCGCCAATTGCGCGGCGTTGTACTCGGGGTTGATGACCGGATTGCCCCAGCGGTCGTTGACGATCAAGCTGGGGGCGAGGCGGTAGTAACGGAACCCGCCGCCACCTTCCCACCCTGAGCTTTCGGTAACGCCGCCGCCATCCTCCCCATCAATGACCTTTCGAAGGCGCGGAATGATGTGAGTCTGGCAATGCTCACCCAGTTCGACCATGATCCATCGGCGCCCCATCTTGTGGGCAACGGCGCCAGTTGTTCCAGAACCGGCAAAGGAGTCGAGCACTAAGTCGCCGGGGTCGCTCGCCAGCGAGATGACTTGCGAAATCAGCTTTTCCGGCTTGGGTGTTGGGAAGTCACCGATATCGAGGGCTCGCAATTCTCGAATGCCATCTTGGTTGTGTCCAAACTCTGCGCCATCAGCCCAGAGCGTGGTGGGCATGACACCCTCACCTGCTTCACTCAGATACATCTTGAGCCGTGGGGCGTTCTCTCCACTTGGTCCCCAGTAGACGCGACCATCAGCATCCAACTTCTTGAAGCCACTTGGATTGCGACTCCAGCAACGATTCGGAGGAGGAAGAAACACCTTCCCGCTCGGCGAGGTCACCTCAAAGATGTTCTCAGAAACCCCGGTTTTTGCGTACTGTCTACCGCGTGCTCCACCGACGAGACTAATTGTCATCGTGACGGACTGCCAAGGTCCTCTCGGATCATCGTCGGGATTGCTGTATCGCTCGGTCTGCTTCGCAGATCGACCAAATTGATTCAGCCGAAGCTGCGTGCGATCCTTTGCGTAAACCAGAATGTGCTCATGTGCGGATGAGAAGAACTGTGCGTTGCTTCGTACCGCGTAGGACTTATTCCAGACCACATTGGCGATGAAGTTGTCGCGGCCAAAGATTTCATCTGCGAGCACCTTGCAGTATTGAGCCTCGTTGTCGTCCAGCTGAATCCAGCAACTACCATCTGCCGCCAGCAGATTGCGTAGAAGGACCAAACGCTCACGAATCAGCCCCAACCAGATCGAGTGCTCAAGGCCATCCTCATACTGAGCAAAGGCGGAACCGGTGTTGTAGGGCGGGTCGATGTAGATACACCTGACCCGACCGGTGAACTCATGCTCAAGTGCCTTCAATGCGAGCAGGTTATCCCCGAAGATCAACCGGTTATCGAAGATGTCGTTCCCCGTCACACGATACTTGGCGTGGTATGACTTGCCAGGGTCTTCTAGCAGGATGCGCGGCTCCAGCTTAGGGCGCTTTTCTTTCCCGATCCAAGTAAGTTCTAGTTTTTGCTTGCTCATAGCGGCACTCATAGTTGCGGCGCACGGCTCGACAAGTAGTCAAACAGGCGCTTGCGTGGATAGACGTCCGCAGCAGTCTGAATATTGCGCAACGGGGCTATCGCCGGGTCGGCGGTCAGCGCGAAGTGCGTCTCCATCAGATCCGCCAGGAACGCAGTCACATTGCTCTGGTTGCGGAAGTAGGCCAGTGGCCCCTCAAAGGTCAGGCGCTGTTGCCCCAAGCTGAACGCGTGTTGTCGTAATTGGTCGAGCGTGTCTGCCTGGCTGAGTAGTGCATCTATTTCCGCCACGTCGACAACAGCTGCCGCGCCTATTCGATTGCGCAGGCGCTTCATCATGACCGCTGTGATGACATGAATGCCGTGGCGGTAGATCAAGCGTTCTTGGCTGCGTGCCGGCGCTCGCAGCTCGTAATCAACAACCAAGGCGCGGATGGCGCGGTGGCACAAGACGGCATTGACCAGTGCCGCGCCCGTTAGCGTGTTGGCGAAGAGTGCTTGGTACTCGGCGGAGTCAGGGTTAGCCAGCCTCGCTGGTTCGCTCTTGAGCCACACAGCGTATCGAGGATCGTGTTGCTGTGAGGCCAGGGCTCTCAGCGCCTCATCCAGCGTGATCGCCGTGGGGCCGGTCGCCAGCGCCTCGGGGCGGTAGTGATACTCGAATCTCAGGTGGGCAATTTCCTGCCGCAGCCGCTCTTGTTTTTCGTCGAGCGACGCAAAGTTGGCGGTCTGGACAGGGTTCTGGTGGTTGCGGGCTTTGGTCACCCGCTTGCCGAATGGCCCGTCCGCAGGTGCCTTGATCAGGGTAAGCATCACCTTGGCGTCGTCGATGCTCCTCCCCGGATACTGGCGCACGAATTCGGCGGCCGACGCCACGGTCTGCGCGCCGTTGATGATGGACAGTCCGCGAACCTTGAATTTCTTGGCACCATTCTTGGTAGCCTTCGGCTCAATCAGGTCACAGACGGCAGTGACGCCATTGTTGAGATAGAAAAAGTCGCCCGGAGCGTCGTGTAGGGTGGTCTTGATGGCCTTGTTGACATCGGACTTGCTGCTACCGAGAAAGTACCGGATGTTCCTTTCGTACAGGGCTTTGCCATGTGTCTGATGGAGCGTCACCAAGTCGCCCAAGCGCGCGACGCCGTAATACGTGCTTCGTGGATGTTCGACCTTTTCGTGCTTCTGCAAGGCGATTTCGGCGTGCACCTGTGCATAAGCTTGCTCCGCCAGTAGGTCGCGGGTGATCTCGGTCGCTGTGTAGTACGCCACTTGCTTGACCAACCGCTCTTCGTCCAAGTCTTCGTCGTCGAGCAGCGCTTGCAAAGCATCGCTGGCCGTCTTTGAGATGCCATCGCCTGTGTAAGGCACAACCAACTTAATGTGACTGCATGAGTCGAGTGCACTTTCGATGTCAGCCTGGCGGGCCTGCACATTCGCGTTGAAGGCGGCGAAGTCCTGCTTCAGCAGCAGGCGGATGCCCTCGCAGAACGGCAGAGCATCTTCCTGCTTGAACTGTTCCGACTCCTTCAGCTTCGTCTGCAACAGATACAGCGTTTCGGTTGTTGCGTCGTAGTGGATCGCATCGATGCCCTTGTCGTTGAAGTCATCCACCACGGATGCGGCAGCGGCCTGCGGCGTGATGTCGAGCAGCTTGTGCAGCACGAAGGCGCTGAAAGCCCGAGAAAGCTGCTTGGCCTGTTGCTCTGCCGCAGGCTTGGTGGTGTCCAGCAATGGCGGCAACGAAGGCACGAAACGCTCCGCCAGCGCCTTCTTGAGGATGGTCATGTACTGCGGTTCGAGCGCTGCCATCAGCCACGCCCTCCAACCCGAGCCCGAGCGCGTTCTTGGACACGAGCCTCAAGCGCCGCACGCACTTGGGCATAGAGTTGGGCCTCAGCGTTTTCACGATCGGCGAGTACGGCAGTCAGGGCGTAAGGCTCATTGCCATCTCGGTCGTCTGACCAAGGTGAGTCTTGGCGAGTCACCACTACAAACACCTTGTCCCCATTCGCCAGTGCCTGTTTAAAGGTCCAGCGCGAGACCTGGAGTGTTCCGGCTTTGCGGGTATCGTTGGGGAGCCAGCGCCCGTTGCTGCGCTCGCCCATGCCTTCTACGCGGTTACGCCGGAAGGCTTGCGTAACCTCATCCAAACTGGACGCAGTTACCAGGGTGAACCACAACTTGGCTCGACGATAGTCAAGGCGGGTTGTTCTGACGGCAGGACTGTATGCAAGCGCGATGCTGATCTCGCGAGTGCGACGGCGGCCACTCCAAAAACCGTCTGGTAGAGGCAATTCGAAGAAGTGGTGTTGGTCGTTGCCGATTTCCTCTTCTGCCAGCAAGGTGACGGTCTGATCCAGCGAGCGAAATAGTGCGGTGTCATCCACGCGGCCGTATCCAACCAGGCGCAAGAGCTTGTCGCGCCCTTCCGTGTTGCTGGTGGCGTTGAGCAATTCGACACAAGGCTGCGGCCATTGGGCGTGCGCACCGATTAGCGAACGCAGCAGATTTGGTGTGGCGTCAGGTATCTCTGCCAGCAGCTTCGCAGCCTTGTGAGCGATCTGAGGAGCGGCATAACTGGTGCCAATATCTTCTTTGAAGGCCGGGCCTGCACCAAAGCCCCCGTTCAGCGAGATGACTCCTAAGCCCGAGTGACGCGGTCGGCCACCGGTGCGTGCCAATGCGACATTGCCAGCATGCTCGACTACATCTGGTTTGATTGCACCATTGATCGACAATCCACTACGCGTGAGTGGGAAGGGTTGCCCGGCCCGCGCCAGCGGATGATCTTCAATCGCATTCGGGTAACGCTGCGCATCACGTGTGGCTTCGTTCATGCTCAGGCCGCCGACAGTCAAGGCATTGAGCGCGGTGGCCGGGTCCACCAATCGTGCAATATCACCAAGCAAGTAGTTGGGGTAATCCTCGCGGGCGTTGGCAGGAAGATCGGCAAACAAAAGATTACCTGTCGGCACCACGAATAAGACTCCAAGCTCGCGCGTCAGGCGGTCCAACGTGTAGGCGAGACCCCGCAAATGACGACCGTCGTATATCTTGTTGAGGTCGCCATAGCTGAAATTGAATACCCGACAGCCGTACCCCGCATGCAAGTCGCGAACGGCCTCTTCAACAGCCTTTTCGACAAACTCTGTTTGATCCTGCCCATCGTCCTCGAACACCTTTCCGGAAAACAGACGGAGTTGCGGGACAAATTGGCCTTGCTGCATGCAAGCGTGTATGTCACCATACAAGGCCAATCCGCTCACGAATGTTCCATGCCAGTGAGGTGCCTCGTCGTCTGGGCTGCGATGTGGCGCGAGGTAGCCTTGCGCATCGCCAACTGACGCACCGAGCAAAGCGTGCCCAGGGGTCAACCCCGAGTCGAGAACCGCAATAGCCGGAGCGTCATCGTCAGGTGGATCGATCTGCGGGAATTGGTTGATATCGGTGTGAAGCAGCGCAACAGACACACCTAATCGAGGTGGCAAATCGATAGTGCGCACATCCCTGTGACGGAGGAGTTGCTCAGCCTGCGCCCGATTGCAGCGCACGCGCACCATGACCAGTGAAGGCTGGCTAATGTCATCAAGGCGCTGGATACCCTGATCTCGCGACCAGTCAAGGAACGAACGCAAAAGAGCTTGACGTTTGTCCTGTCGCTCTTGGGGCCAGAGTTCAGCGTCAAGCACAAAGGGCTCAACAGCAGGGAGTCCACCGTCGCGTAAAGCCGGGCCTGTGCGGTCTTGAGGCGTCCAGTGATCGAAGTCCTCAATGACAAACAGCAGTTCCTTACGTGTCACTACGCCATCGCGCACCAGTGTGGCAAGGCGGCTCTCAAACTCACTCAATCCTTGATCGGTAGCAAAAGCAAGTACGATGGCCTCATCTTCCTGGCTGACGATCTCTACGCCAGGAATCGCGTCAAAGGCTGGTACGGCCTTATCCCCCGCGCGCAGCCGAATCTTGAGAAGTTTCCGATCATCGAATCCGCCCACATCTTCTGCTTCGGCTCGTTGCCGCGCTACGCCGAGGCGTTGTGCCAATGTGGCCCCGTGAGCCCTCGGGTCGGTAGGTGGACGAATACCCGGATGACGCCTCGGATGTCGTTCAGTCAGTGGTGCCTCGCGCCCCAGACGCAGGTGTTCATATGCCATGCCTCCCATCTCCGTTCTTAGTTTTTATGGCGATATTCGCGAGCCAGCGCAGTGTCAATGTGGCTCTTTTCCAGGAACTCCCGACCGGACAGAATCATTTCCTTAACAGCCCGGCGCAGTACACGCTCTATGTCGGCGTGAGACATTCCCTTGAATAGAGATGCGATCTGGCCGTCATCGGGCTCGAAGTTCCGGCGAATACCAGATAGCTTCAATGCCAAAAGACGCTTGATCTGTTCCAAATTCGGCATTTCTAGGCGAACGATCTCATCGAAACGCCGCCAGACAGCCTTATCCAGTAATGTTTCGTAGTTGGTTGTCGCGATGAGAATACTCTCCCCACGGTAACCATCCATCATCTGCAATACGGCGTTGACCGACCGCTTTAGCTCGCCATGATCGGCGCTGTCCCCACGATCTTTCGTCAATGCATCAAATTCGTCGAAAAGCGCCACTACTGGTTGCGATGCGATGTAGTCGAATACTTTGCGCAAATTGGCTGCCGTTTCGCCCAAGAACGAGGAAATGACAGAGTCGAGTCGAACCAAGATAAGCGGCAAAGACAAACTGTTCGCGATCACCTCCGCTACCAATGTCTTGCCGCAGCCGGGAGGCCCGCAGAACAAGAGTTTTTGTGCGGGCTGCATCCCGTATGAACGTAATACATCGGCCCGATTGTGCTCCATCAGAATTTCATCAAGCACTGATTGGGCTGAATCCGAGAGGATAATATCCTTCTCCTCTCGAACCACTGGACGCTCTTCGAGCAGCGCCAAGCCATTGTCTTTGTTGGTCGGGAGAGCGCTGACCACGTGTAGCTTCCGAACGGAATTCGGGGCCCTTGCTTGATCGCCATAAAGCAGGCGCTCAAGGTCGTTAGCTAGTAGGTGGTGGTTTTTTTCGCGCTCTTCTTTGATGACTGCTTCGGACGCGGCACGAAAACTCGCAGAGTCGCCTTGCGCTCCTGATTTGATCAACTGGCGGAGCAATTTAGCGTTTGCCATTTTCGCACCTCTTAGATTTCTGCATGAAGCATTCTCTGGAACAGGTTAGTTCTTGGATTAATTTGCTGTCAGGCATTACAACAGCTCCCATTCAACGGTGAACAGGGTTTGCTCTTGCACCTCCTGCTGCAACTTTAATTCCAACTCATTAATCAGCTCGTTGCGCTCAGCCTCAATCGCATCTTGGCGGTTGAAAAGCTCGCGCCGCAGCTTGGTGCGCTTGGTCTCAAGTTCCCTTTGTTGCTTCTGCCATGAGAGCTTCTCCTCCAGCGTGGGGGCGCTGGCTGCTGTGCGACGTACTTCCTTGATCTGGCGGTCGATCTCTTTGATCTCCTGCTCAATGCCCAGCTTCAAGTCATCTGCCCACGCATCGAGCTTCTGGACTTCCTGCTCGAAGTAGCCCAAGTTGCGCTGGTTGATCTCGCGGAGCACGGCAGACATCCGAGTCGCTACGTCTTCGCGAAGTTTGGCGACATCCGGGCCAATCTGGTCGGCAGGTAGCGTTCGCGCGGGCAAGCGCAGGAGCTTTTCGGGGTCGTCCTCCGCAAGGGGCTGTCCGTCTGAGGTGATAGCTGCCACCACCAGACGCTGTTCTGCGTTTCCGAGGGCTTCAACAGACACAAGCTTCAAGGTCAGCCAGCCGGTCTTGCCACGATAGGGCTTCAGGGTGCTGACTTGGATGCCGTGCGCGTCGTAGTCGAACACGAGGCGCGAGCCCGCGAGTACGCGGCCTTTCGCCTTCTCTGTCACCCACTCGGCAAGCGGATGACCGATGCGATAGAGATGTGAGTCGCCAGAGCGGCGGGGCAACTCATAGCGACCGAGTTCAACGGCATTCAGGGTGTCGGCCGGCAGCTGTCGCAGGACGAAGCCGTCGTCATCGAAAGAAGCGCACTCGCCAAGCTCCGCTCGCGTGAGTTCGAGCAGCATGTTTTCGTATTTGCTGCGTGCCGCACGGCTATCAGCAGCACGCACGCGCAGTTTGTCCTGGACTTCTTCGTCAAAGTTCTCAAGCAGGATTTGCCGGGTCTTGACCATGGCCTCGTTGATCTCGCCGGACAGGTCCCGCTGCAACTGCTCGAAGCTGGCCTTGATCGCATCTGGGTCACGGCAGTTTTGATAGATGTCCGCGATACGCCGCTCGAAGTCCACGCCGGAGCCGATGGCGCCCAGCACCTCGTCGCTGGCACCAAACACGCCTTCGAAGAGTTGGAACTTTTGGTCCAGCAGCTCGTAGACGCGGGCGTCGGCTTCATTGCTGCGGTCAACGAAGTTGACCACCACAACGTCAAACTTCTGTCCGTAACGATGGCAGCGACCGATACGCTGCTCGATCCGTTGCGGGTTCCATGGCAGGTCGAAGTTGATCACCAGCGAGCAGAACTGGAGGTTGATGCCTTCAGCGCCTGCCTCGGTGGCAATCATCACCGTGCCGCGCTCTTTGAAGTGCTCTACCAGGGCCGCGCGCGTGTCGGCCGTGCGCGAGCCGGTGATCTTGTCGGTGTCCTGGTGGCGCTTGATCCAGTCCGCGTAGACAGCCTGGGCTCGGGCGTCGCTGTTCGTACCGTTGAAGAGCACGATGCCTTCGCCGTACTGCGTCTTCTCTAGGAGCGAGAGTAGGTACTCCTGAGTGCGCTTGGACTCGGTGAAGATGATGGCCTTCTTGGCGGCTCCCAACCGCTCAAGTTCGGCGAATGCCTTGTCCAGGGAGGTCAGCAGCGCGGTGCCCTTGGCGTTCTCGCGGATGTTGGTTGCCAGGGCCTTGAAGTGCCGTAGCTCGGCGATCTCCTGTGCAACAGCGTCGCGCTGGGCCGCGGGCGATGCGTCTGTAGTCGCAGCGCTGCCATCCCACTCGTCTGCGGTTTCGTCGAGTGACTCGTAATCGTCGTCGAGTACCTCAGCCAGATCGGGGACATCGGGCGATGCTTCGAGCTCGCCTTCCAGGCGCTTGGCCATGGTTTCCAGGGCGCCAGCAATTGCGTGTGTGGACGACGCCAGCAGCTTCCACAGTACGAGCGAGATAAGCTGCCGCTGGCCCTCTGGCAGGGCTTTGAGGTTGGGCCGGCGAAGGTAGTCGGCCACCAAGTTTGAGAGTTCGCGCTCTTCAGTCGAGGGGGTGAACTCCTCCACCATGGCTCGCCTCGCCGTATATGGCACGTACTGCTGGACTTGCCTGCGCAGCGTTCGCTTGCACACGGTCGCAAGCCTGGAGCGCAGCACAGCGAAAGCCTGCTCACGGGGTTGAGCGGTGAACTGCGAGCGGAAGCTGTCGATGTCGCCGAACACACGGTCGTCGATCATGCTGACAAGGCCGTAAAGCTCCAGCAGCGAGTTCTGCAGAGGTGTGGCGGTCAGCAGCACCTTCGAGTGAACGTGCGCCAGCGCCTCCTTCAGCGTCTTGGCGATGACGTTGCTGGTCTTGTAGACATTGCGCAGGCGGTGGGCTTCGTCCAGGACCACCAGATCCCACTCGACGGTCTTGATGTCATAGGCCTTGGCCTTGGCGAACTGGTACGAGCAGATGACGGGGCCTGTTGCGCCTTGGAACGGGTTGCGGCGGTCTTGCTTGCGAAGGGAGTTGTAGCTCTTGGCTTCTAGCAGAACACCCTGCAAGTTGAACTTGTCTTGCAATTCCTGATGCCATTGCTTACGCAGGTTGGCGGGCACGATGATCAGGATGCGACGGCGGCGCTCAGCCCAGCGCTGGGAGATCACCAGCCCTGCCTCGATGGTTTTGCCGAGACCCACTTCATCAGCCAGGATGACGCCGCGCGATAGTGGATTTGCACACGCGAACAAGGCCGCCTCAACCTGATGGGGGTTGAGGTCAACTTGCGAGTCCACCAAGGTGGAGGCCAGCGACTCGACAGAGTCGCCCGCCGCGCGTCGGGTCAGCAGCCAGGCGTAGTACATGCTTTGATACGGCGTCAGCGTCTGTTGCATCAGGCTTTACCCTCCGCCTTGATCAGCGACCATTTCGCGCCGCGTCCCTTTCCCGTTGGGGCAATTAATCCCTCAACCTTCATGGCCCGCAGGATTACTCGCACCATGTCGCGGCTGACGCCGGGGCAGGCTTCTTCGATCTCCGAAATGGAGAACGGCAACTGGCGCTTGAGAATTTCTGCGCGAACGCGATCCCCCTTGGCGCCCCTTCCGCGCTCAATGGTGCCCACGCGCTCCTCGAATTCTTTGTAAGCGCGCAGCAGAGCCCCCCAGAAATAGTCGAGCCACGGGGCGATGTTGTGAGCCGCTTCGTGCCAGCCTTGAGAACTGGCTTCCAGCGTTTCGTAGTAGCTTTCCTTTGACTCCTCGAAGATGCGCTCCAAGCTGATGAAGCGGCCCACTGCATAGTCAAAGTGATAGAGCAATTGCAGGGTCAACAGGCGTGCCATGCGGCCATTGCCATCCGGGAATGGGTGAATGCACAGGAAGTCGAGGATGGCCAGCGGCACCAAGACCAACGGATCGGCCAGGTGCTGATCCAGCGCAGTGCGGTAGCGACTGATCATGTCAGCCATCGCCATGGGTGTCAGGTACGCAGCAACAGGACGGAAACGCACCCTTGAACTGCCGTCAGGATGGCGCTCAATGATGTCGTTGTTCGTCGCCTTCCAATGCCCGCCAGGCTGAGGCATGTAGCGGTACAACACGCCATGGAGTTGCAGCACGGTGCCCTCTGAAAACGGCATCTGGTCGCCGCTTTCATGAATCAGGCCCAGGGCATCGCGATACCCTGCCACTTCTTGCTCGGACCTGCTCTGCGGCGTGGCATTTTTCAGCACCAGAGACTTGAGCCGATGGGCCGCGACGACCACGCCTTCCAGCCGGTTGGACGACTCGGTGGACTCAACCACAGCAACCTGCCGCAGGTCACTCAAGACCTCAGGCGACTGCGCCACGAAAAGCTGCTGCTTACCCCTGTATTCACCCAAGGCGCGCAGCGTCGCCAGTTGCTGAGCGTCGAAGCGCAGCTTGGCGAGGTAGTCTGGCGAGAGTGATTGCATGCAGCGGCTTCCGAGTAGGCAAGAATGGGGTAATGCTAATGCAAATAAGGGTATATCGAAGCCGATTTACCCCAATTTCTGATTGATTACCCCATTCGGCTATCACCGTCAGCTCACTGGCCCAGGTTCGTCTGGCTTGTTCAGGGCAGCCGGGGCTGCTGCGTCTTTCACAGGGCGCTCAACCTCGATGCTCACTGGCTGCAACAGATACCCCCGTCTGCCCTGTGATGCCGTGCCGTAAAGCTTTTGAGTCTTGGCAGACAGGTGGCCAAGCCCGCGACTGACCGCACCAGCGTCACCAACCCGCTTGACATCCGCCGCCCACTGGTGTCGCAGGCAGTACGCCGTGATCGCCTGCGGGTGTGCGGGCCAAAGGCTGGCGGCCAATCGGCGCACCTCCACAGAGAAGTTGCCCGCGTGGTCGATCTGGACGACCATGGGCGTTTGCTGAGAGTTGCTCAACACCCCCTTGAGCATGAGCACCAGAGGGTGTTCATCGTCTTCGGCATATCGGATACGGCGGATGGGCTGTCCTTGCATCTTCTTGACTTTGGTCCCGTCGATCACGATCTCGATCAGTGATTGCCCAGTCACTGGGCTGACCACTCGCGAGACCTCAATCCCCCTCTCCAACTCGGACGGGCGACACCCGCTCAAGGCTGCCAGCAACAAGGCGTCGGCGTACCGGCCTGTGCTGCCTCGATGACACAACTGCTCCCGCCAGTCTGGGGGCAGTCCGCCCAGGGCAACTCGTTTGCTGCGGCGCCGCGCCCTCTGGCCCACCAGACCCTGCCGCCTGAGTTCAATCACCGCTTGGATGTGGTCAATCTGCTCGTCGAGCAAGCGCAGCCACTTCTGAGCCAGCTCTGGTGTCACCGGCTCCACGATGCTGTCCAGCAGTTCCAGCTGCCTCGACTGCAAGGTGAAACGCAGTGCGGCGATGCGCTTCTGGAATGTGGTTGGGCGTCGGGTGTCCGACACGGCACCGATCAGCCCACCATCGGCCGTTTTGGCACGCGTCAGCAAGGTCTGGGCGAGCCGCAGGTAGTCGTGTTCGGTGTTTGGTGAGCGACCGGTTCTGCGATTGCGCTCCGAGGCGATCTGTTGAATCAACTCGGTGGAATGCAGCAGCTTGGCCTTCAAGTCTTCGATGAGGTCACTCATTCGAGCCTCCCTTCAGCTTGGCGACAGGGGGCGGTGAGGCGTGCAGTGCCAGGCCGCCGTCGAAAGGCTCGACCTTCGCCTTTGGGTAGACCATCTGAACCTTGTGAAGGCCATGCAGGAACCCTCGTCGGAAGGTCTCCTTGGCATGCAGCCCTTGAGGCTGATGGGCAAACTGTCCCATCAGCGCGGCCCACGGGATAGCGACGGGGCCACCTTGGATGCGGTGCAGTCGGTAAGCCAGCCAGGTGTAGATGTCCAAGGCCAGAGCCGAGCCCTTCAGCGCGGCGAGGGCACGGCCATCCAGCGGGACACCGTGTTCCAGCAGCTCAGCGTAGAAGGGCTCAGACAACACTAGCAACCCTGGCCAACGAGACGTTGCCCCAAGCGTTCGCGGGTGCCACGCTTCAAATTGCTGTACTGGCAGGCTGTTGAACGTACGCCCCTGGAATCCGAGCTGCAAACGACATGCAGCCAGGGCATGTATCTGCTTGCGGAGCATCCTGTAACGGTGCCCCTGAAGGTCGTAGCCGAGCATGTGCAAGAACTCGGCGGCGCTTCGCCCAATGTCAATTTCGCGTGTTTTGTAACGCAGGGCAAGCGTCGAAATGCAAGTCAAGGCCAGCCTCGCCGTGGCGCCGTACGGCACGGGTTGCGAAACTGGCCCTGTCCCCTCATCCAGAAAGCCTGCCTGAACACTCAGCCACGCTGCGCCAAAACTGTGCCGGAACTCTCTGTCCTTGACCTCGCTACGCGGCAAACCGATCTGGGTCAGGATGGAGTGACAGAACATCAGCTCATCGCCCCCGGGGGCATCAGAGCTGATGATGACATTGGCGTCGATCAGCTTCGAATCGGTCATTGGCCCCTCCCTTCTTCAGGGGCACGGGCTGCCGAGGTTTGAGCCCACCGCTCGCGAGCAAGCTGCTCGACTTTGGTGGGGCGACCACGTGGGCGCCTCGAAGGTGGAGGCTCAGCGGGACGATTGGATTCGATCCAGGCCAGCACTTCGTGCTCCCACCAGCACAAGCGCCGACTGTGCGGCATCTTGAACGGTGCGGGGATCAGGTGCTGGTACTTCTTGTTGGTCGCGCATGTCCTGATCGTGGTTGCCGTCTTGCCGATCAGTGCGGAGAGTTCTTCAATTCGAATGCATCGAGGGATGCCACCGCTCTGGGTGGCCGGACGTTTGGTCATTTTCTTCACCATCGCGAAGCGTTGGGCGACACGGTCGCCTTAACAGCGCTTTCGAGCGCTGCGACGCAAATTCAGCGATGGACGGCTCGGGGCGGCGGCGTCGCCCGGAGAGGTGAGACCGAGAAGAAGCGGCGGGCCAGTGCATTCCACCGAACGCGGGCACCTTCGTGGTACGGCTCGTTCTTTCGACGAACCAACTCGTCATGTGCTGGCGACCAGATGAAGTAGATGGAAGCCAGAATGCCCACGATGCACATGGTCACGGCCAAGGCCAGCGCGTGATTCACCAGTCCGCCAGTGATGCCGGAAAAAATCGAAGGCGCCAAAAACATGAGCACCATCAGGATGCCCATGATCGCGCAGCAGCGAACAGCCGCACGCATCCCAGCCTCTCGGTATTTCGTGAGAAGCTGTTTGGGAATTGGGGTGAACGGTGCGAGATGCATGGCTGTTCGTAACAGTACAGATCCATGCAGAGCCTGTCAAAGGCCTAATCTGCGCGCCACCAGTGGTTGCATTCATGCCCATTCAAGTCTTGGGACAAATTTGGGACACTGAGTCCGGAAATTTGCTTTGAAACGACATTCATGACGATTCAAAGAAAAAAGCCCAAGTGCTTGATTCACTTGGGCTTTTTGGTGTGTT
This sequence comes from Cupriavidus sp. HMR-1, assembly GCF_000319775.1. Classification (NCBI taxonomy): domain Bacteria; kingdom Pseudomonadati; phylum Pseudomonadota; class Betaproteobacteria; order Burkholderiales; family Burkholderiaceae; genus Cupriavidus; species Cupriavidus sp. HMR-1. The sequence continues at coordinate 14,439 of NZ_ANKP01000129.1, read as the reverse complement.
TTTTGGTCGGGGTGAGAGGATTCGAACCTCCGGCCTCTACGTCCCGAACGTAGCGCTCTACCAGGCTAAGCTACACCCCGATTTCTGGTTTGCCGCAGCAACTTGCGTTGTCAGCAGCAAAGAACAAAAGTTTAGCAGCGTTTCTTTCGGATGGGAAGAGGGGGCGAGAAGATTTGCGCCGCCCTCAGCTTTGCCTTTGCGCCACTCTTAGCTTTGCCGTTGCAGCGAGAACGCGCACAGATCGATCAGCGTCTGCTTGAGCGGCGAGTCCGGGAACTGCATGGCGGCCTTCTCCGCGGCCTCTGCTTCACGCTGGGCGGCTGCGAACGTCACATCGAGCGCGCCGCTGGCGTGGATCGCCGAGAACACGGCATCGAAATGCTCGGTGCCGCCTTGCACGATGGCGTCGCGCGCCAGTTCGCGCTGCTGGGCCGTGCCATGTTCGAGCAGGTGCAGCAGCGGCAGCGTCGGCTTGCCTTCGCGCAGGTCGTCGCCCGCGTTCTTGCCCATCTGCTCGGCGCTGGCCGTGTAGTCGAGCATGTCGTCGATCAGCTGGAACGCGGTGCCGATCCGGCGGCCGTACTCCGCTGCGGCTTCTTCCATCTCCGCGTCCGCGCCGGCGAGCACCGCGCCCAGTTGGGCCGATGCCTCGAACAGCTTGGCGGTCTTGTAGCGGATGACCTGCAGGTAGCGCTCCACCGTGACTTCGGGGTCGTGCATGTTCAGCAGTTGCAGCACTTCGCCTTCGGCGATCACGTTGGTGGCGTTGGAGAGGATCTCCATGATGCGCATGCTGCCGGCTTCCACCATCATCTGGAAGGCGCGCGAATAGAGGAAGTCGCCCACCAGGACGCTGGCGGCGTTGCCGAACACCGCATTGGCGGTATCGCGGCCCCGGCGTAGTTCCGATTCGTCGACCACGTCGTCATGCAGGAGCGTGGCGGTGTGGATGAACTCGACTACCGCGGCCAGTTCGTGGTGGCGATGGCCTTCGTAGCCGAACGCGCGCGCGGAAAGCAGCAGGATGACGGGGCGCAGACGTTTGCCGCCCGCCCCGATGATGTACTCGCCGATCTGTTCGATCAGCGGCACCTCCGACGACAGGCGCCGGCGGATGACTGCGTCAACGGCGCGCATGTCGGCAGCGACCGGGGCAAGCAGGGCAGTAGCGGAAGACTGGGACAAGATGAATCACCGTTGCGCAAAACCCGAGGATTATATGCGATGCGGGTGTGCGTTTGGCTGTTGCGGGTAGCAAGCTGGAAGGGATTGTCAGGACGGGATGTTGCCGTGGCGCAATTTTCTGCGTGGTCACGCTTCTATAATCCGGCCATGAACAAGTCACGCGTATCCCGTCGCCCCGTCCGTCGCGCCGCCTGGTGGGTGGCTTTTGCGGCATTGGCCGGGTACCTGCTAGCCGACCTGACCTGATCGTCCGGGCGTTGGAAGTGCCGCGATCGCCTCAGGGGGTGCGCTGGCAGGCTATCTCATTGTTTTCTTTGCAGTTTTCCCGCAGCTGGTTTATAATCACCGGTTCTTTCGGTCGTGTTTGTCACGCGCACCGTCTGCGGCGCACGAAACGGCGCCGGTTCCGGGGCTCCCGGGGCAGCATTCAACGTTTCAACTCAACATCGAGAGGTTCGACAATGTACGCGGTCGTAAAAACCGGCGGCAAGCAATACAAGGTTGCTGCTGGCGAAAAACTGAAAGTAGAACAGATACCGGCTGACATTGGCGCAGAAATCACGCTGGACCAGGTGCTCGCAGTGGGCGCTGGCGACCAAATCAAATTTGGTACGCCGCTGGTGAGCGGGGCTTCCGTCAAGGCTACCGTTATCGCCCAGGGTCGTCACGACAAGGTGAAGATCTTCAAGATGCGCCGTCGCAAGCACTACCAGAAGCGTCAGGGCCATCGTCAGAATTACACCGAACTGCGCATCGAAGCCATCGTTGCCTGAGCCTCGGCTCGGACACAGGCTTAATCGCAATAGGTCAACAGGAGTAAAGACATGGCACAGAAAAAAGGCGGCGGTTCTACGCGGAACGGCCGTGATTCGGAATCGAAGCGTCTGGGCGTGAAGGTGTTCGGTGGCCAGGCCATCAACGCCGGCGGCATCATCGTTCGTCAACGCGGCACGCGCGTGCACGCTGGCGAGAACGTGGGTATCGGCAAGGACCACACCCTGTTCGCGCTGGTGGACGGCCACGTGCAGTTCGCCGTCAAGGGCGCTGCCAAGAAGCAGCAAGTCAGCGTCGTTCCGGCGGCCTGATACAGCCTTTGCAGCACGAAGGCCCCGCAGTGACTGCGGGGCTTTTTTGTTTTCTGCCAAGATAAAATGTCGCTGGCCCGTCGCGGGCCGGCGGCGACAAGCCCGAACCACCACGGAAAACCAACATGAAGTTCATTGACGAAGCCCGTATCGAAGCGATCGCCGGCAATGGCGGCAACGGAAGCGCTTCGTTTCGGCGCGAGAAATTTGTGCCCTTCGGTGGCCCCGATGGCGGTGACGGCGGCCGTGGCGGCAGCGTGTTCGCACAGGCCGACCGCAACATCAATACGCTGATCGACTTTCGCTACGCCAAGAAGCACGTAGCGCGGAACGGCGAAAACGGCCGGGGCTCGGATTGCTACGGCGCGGCGGGCGAAGATGTCACGTTGCGGATGCCCGTGGGCACGCTGATCTCCGACATGGACACCGGCGAAGTCATCGCCGACCTGACCGAGCACGGCCAGCTGGTCTGCCTGGCCGAAGGCGGTATGGGCGGCTGGGGCAATCTCCACTTCAAGTCGAGTACTAACCGCGCGCCGCGCCAGCAGGTCGACGGCAAGCCGGGCGAGCGCCGCATGCTCAAGCTCGAACTGAAGGTGTTGGCGGACGTCGGTCTGCTCGGCATGCCCAACGCGGGCAAGTCGACGTTTATCTCGCACGTGTCGAATGCACGTCCGAAGGTGGCCGACTATCCGTTCACGACGCTCCATCCGAACCTCGGTGTGGTCCGTGTGGACCATGAGCAGTCGTTCGTCGTTGCTGACATTCCGGGCCTGATCGAAGGCGCCGCCGAAGGCGCCGGTCTCGGACATCAGTTCCTGCGTCACCTGCAACGTACCGGGCTGCTGCTGCATATCGTCGACATCGCACCGTTCGACGAGAATGTCGATCCCGTTGCCGAGGCCAAGGCCATCGTCAACGAACTGAAGAAATACGACGAGACGCTGTACGACAAGCCGCGCTGGCTGGTGCTGAACAAGCTCGACGTGGTTCCGGAAGAGGAACGTGCCGCGCGCGTGAAGGATTTCGTCAAGCGCTACAAGTGGAAGGGGCCGGTGTTCCATATCTCGGCCCTGACCGGCGAGGGCTGCCGCGAACTGGTCTACGCGATCAAGGACCATCTCGCCGCGCTCAAGGCAGAGGAAGCCGCCGCGCTGGCCGAGCCCGATATCCGCCTCGACGACCGCCTGCATAACGTCGATCGAGACGACAGCAAAGCGTAACGCACTACAACAAGGCACCACGGAGACAGGACCCGCCATGCAATCGGTCATCGCCCAGGCAAAACGCATCGTTGTCAAAGTAGGTTCGAGTCTGGTTACCAACGACGGCAAGGGGCTCGACCACGATGCCATCGCGCGCTGGGCAGCACAGATCGCCAAGCTGCGTGGCACGGGCAAGGAAGTCGTGTTGGTCAGCTCAGGCGCGATTGCCGAAGGGATGCAGCGACTGGGCTGGGCGCGCCGGCCGAAGGAAATCCACGAACTGCAGGCCGCTGCAGCAGTGGGCCAGATGGGCTTGGCGCAGGTCTACGAAAGCCAGTTCGGCCGATATGGCATCCGCACCGCGCAGGTGCTGCTGACGCACGCTGACCTGGCCGATCGCGAGCGCTATCTGAATGCCCGCTCCACGCTGCTGACGCTGCTGTCCCTCGGCGTGGTGCCGATCATCAACGAGAACGACACGGTCGTCACCGACGAAATCAAGTTCGGCGACAACGATACGCTCGGCGCGCTGGTGACGAATTTGATCGAAGGCGACGCACTGGTGATCCTGACCGACCAGCGCGGGCTCTACACCGCTGATCCGCGCAAGGACCCGAATGCCGAGTTCGTCCATGAAGCGCTGGCTGGAACGCCCGAACTCGAGGCCATGGCCGGTGGCGCAGGCTCGTCCATTGGACGAGGCGGCATGCTGACCAAGATTCTGGCGGCCAAGCGGGCGGCGAAGTCTGGTGCTCATACGACGATCGCCTCGGGTCGTGAGGCCGATGTGCTGGGCAGGCTGGCTGCTGGCGAGGCCATCGGCACGCAACTGCTGGCGCCGACCGGTCGTCTGACGGCGCGCAAGCAGTGGATGGCGGATCACCTGCAATTGCGCGGCCGCGTGATCATCGACGCGGGCGCTGTAGAGAAGCTCACCAGCGGTGGCAAGTCGCTGCTGCCGATTGGCGTGGTGGAAGTGCAGGGCGAGTTCGCTCGTGGCGAGGTCATTGCGTGCGCCAGCCCGGAGGGGAAGGAAGTGGCGCGCGGCATCACCAACTATTCGAGCGCCGAAGCCCGCCTGATTGCACGCAAGCCGTCATCGGAGATCGAGTCGGTGCTGGGCCATCTGAACGAGCCCGAACTGATCCATCGCGACAATCTCGTGCTGGTCTGAGCGCGAGGCAGTTACCCACGAACCCATGAAAAACGGCGGGGCCCGCAAAGGCCCCGCCGTTTTTTTACGCTCGGATTACCGCTCAGCGGCTAGGCGCGTACGCCTTCAGGTCGCGGATCAGCTTGTCCGCCTTGCCCGCCACGGTTCGACCTTCGCAGAAGTAGTCCGTCGCCAGCGTGGCAGCGTAGGCATTGCGCACACCCGTTTCCATGCGGCGCCACATGTCGCGGTCCTCTCCCCGGTTGGGCACCCACTCGGTGGCGCCCTTGGGCAAGGTGGCGTAGAGCCTGCGCTCGAACGCATCGCAACGGATGCCTTCGTAGGTCACGTTGCGCCCACCACCACTGCTCGTGATAACAACCGTGAATCGGACGACGTTGTCGTCGCCCACGGAGACCGACTTGGGGTCTACCGCGAAGCGGAATGAACTGCCGCCGTTCACCGAGAACGGGATCAGATCTTCGTCACGCGGCAGAGCGGGCAGGGTGGTCGCCCCTTCCTTGAATGGCTTGTCCGCGAACGGGTTGAGCCAGGAACTGGCCGGTTGGCCGTCGCCAGTCGGGGTGTCGGCCGCCTGTTCTTCGTCCTTGGGCAGGCCCTTGTCGGTGGTCTTGCAGGCCGACAGCGCCAGGCAGACTGCTGTCAGCAACAGGCCGGCGCGAATGTGCCGGCCGCTGAAACTAATCATCGGAACTCCGTTGAGTGGATGCCGGACTGGCCGGCGAAACGGGCGCGGTCGCGAGATCGCCATGTGCCGCTTCCTGCACGGTCGCCTGAATGGTAACCGATGCCGTGACCGAGACGCTCACCTCGGTTACGGTGGTCTCCTCGAGCGGCACGGGCCTCGGTGGCTGTCCCTGGTCGCCATGCCGGCCAGGGCCTCCGTGGTGGCCATGGTTACCATGGTTGCCGTAGGGGCTCAGCGGCACGCGTCCACGGTTCAGGAAGCGCGATAGCTCGGTCAGCGCCATCTGGTAGACGTTGCGCTTGAACTCGATGACGGCGTCCAGCGGCACCCAATAATGGCTCCAACGCCAGGCGTCGAACTCAGGATGATCGGTCGCGCGCAGGTGGATGTCGCAATCGCGGCAGACCATGCGCAGCAGGAACCAGATCTGCTTCTGGCCCCTGTAGTGGCCGCGGATCTCGCGGCGGATGAACTTGTCCGGCACCTCATAACGCAACCAGTCGCGCGTGCGACCGACGATCCTGACATGCTCCGGAAGCAGGCCGACCTCTTCGTGCAGTTCGCGGAACATGGCCTGTTCCGGCGTTTCGCCGTACTTGATGCCACCTTGCGGAAACTGCCAGGAGTGTTCGCCGATTCGCTTGCCCCAGAATACCTCGTTGCGTGCGTTGATGAGGATGATGCCGACGTTCGGGCGAAAGCCTTCACGATCGAGCATGACTGCACCTCGAATCCTTTAGAATTACGACGATTATAAAGGATGCGCGCGGGTCGGCCTGATGGCGGGAGTGCTGGTTTTCCCCGACCGGAAGGGCAGTTTCCGGCGCGTCCGGCCCAATGGATGCCGCATCGCGGCGCGGTCGGGATGCCAGATGGCGCCCGGCCTTACGAGAAAGCAACGGATGAAAGCCTCGCAATTCTTCATTTCCACCCTCAAGGAAGCCCCCGCCGACGCGGAAATCGTGTCGCACAAACTGATGATGCGGGCCGGCATGATCAAGAAGCTCGGCGCCGGCATCTATAACTACATGCCGGTGGGCCTGCGTGTTATCCGCAAGGTCGAGAACATTGTTCGCGAGGAAATGAACCGCGCTGGTGCCGTGGAGCTGTCGATGCCGGTGATCCAGCCTGCCGAACTCTGGCAGGAGACCGGCCGCTGGGACAAGATGGGGCCCGAGCTGTTGCGCCTGAAGGATCGCCACGAGCGCGATTTCGCGGTGCAGCCCACTTCCGAGGAAGTCGTCACGGACATTGCCCGGACCGAAATCCGCAGCTACAAGCAACTGCCCGTCAACTTCTACCAGATCCAGACCAAGTTCCGCGACGAGCGCCGTCCGCGCTTCGGCATCATGCGCGGCCGCGAGTTCACGATGAAGGACGCCTATTCGTTCGACCGTGACATCGACGGCCTGAAGGCGTCGTACCAGAATATGTACGACGCGTACGTGCGCATCTTCCAGCGCTTTGGCCTGGAATTCCGCGCCGTGGCGGCCGACAACGGCGCCATCGGCGGTTCGGGCTCGCACGAGTTCCACGTGATCGCCGATACCGGCGAGGACGCCATCGTCTACTGCCCGACGTCCGACTACGCCGCCAATATGGAAGCGGCCGAGGCGCTGCCGCTGCTGGCAACGCGCGCCGCGCCGGCCGAGGAATTGAAGAAAACCTCGACGCCCGAGAAGGCCAAGTGCGAGCACGTCGCCGAATTCCTGGGCATCCCGCTGGAACGCACGGTCAAGTCGATCGTGCTGGCCACCGACAGTGACGCCGGGGCCCAGATCTGGCTGCTGCTGATCCGTGGCGATCACGAACTGAACGAGGTGAAGGCGTCGAAGGTGCCGGGCCTGGTTGACTTCCGCTTTGCGACCGAGACTGAAATCGTCGATACCTTCGGCTCGCCTCCGGGCTACCTCGGTCCGATCGGTCCGAAGAAGCCGGTCAAGGTGGTGGCGGATCGTACCGTCGCCAACATGAGCGACTTCTGCTGTGGTGCCAACGATCGCGACTACCACTACACCGGTGTGAACTGGGGCCGCGACCTGCCGGAACCGGCCGTGGCGGACCTCCGCAACGTGGTGGCTGGCGACGCCTCGCCGGACGGCAAGGGCACGCTCGACATCTGCCGTGGCATCGAAGTGGGCCACGTGTTCATGCTCGGCACGCGCTATTCGGAGTCGATGAACGCCACGTTCCTGGACGAGAACGGCAAGACGCAGCCGATGCAAATGGGTTGCTACGGTATCGGCGTGACCCGGATTCTGGGCGCCGCCATCGAGCAGAACTATGACGAGCGCGGCATCATCTGGCCGGCGGCGATCGCCCCGTTCGCGGTGGTGGTGTGCCCGGTTGGCTACGATCGCAACGAGGCCGTCAAGGCCGAGGCCGATCGCATCCACGCCGAGCTGCTGGCTGCGGGCGTGGACGTGATTCTGGACGACCGTGGCGAGCGCCCGGGCGTGATGTTTGCCGACTGGGAGCTGATTGGCGTGCCGCACCGCGTGGTGGTGGGTGACCGTGGACTCAAGGAAGGCAAGGTCGAGTACCAGGGCCGCCGCGATGCCCAGGCCACCCCGGTGGCGGTGGCGGATGTGGTTGCGCACGTGCGCGGCCAGCTGGCTGCCTGATCCGCGTCCTCGATCATGCGCATTCCCGGCCTGCCGACGCGCAACTGCTGGTCCGCCTGGGCTGGCGGTTTGCTGTGCGCGACGCTGATCGCGAACGCCCATGCCGGCGCGCAGAAGGAGGAGGCGCTTGCTGACTCAGTGCGCGGGGCATTGGCGGCCGCGATCGCCGACAACAGGCCGGTGCGCCCGGCCTTTGCGTCCGGGTCGGAGCGCCTTGGCTACCTGAAATGGCTCGGCGAGATGTCGCGCCGGCTGGAAGCTCGGATTCCCGAGCCGCAGGTACGCGTCGAGCTGATCGAAACCGTCTACTACGAATCCAAGCGCGCCGGCCTGGAGCCGTCGCTGGTGCTTGGGCTCGTGCAGGTGGAAAGCAACTTCCGCAAATATGCGATCAGTTCGGCCGATGCGCGCGGACTGATGCAGGTGATGCCATTCTGGGTGCGCAGCATCGGAGATGGCGACACGCGCAAGCTGTTCCATCTGCAGAGCAACCTGCGCTATGGCTGCACGATCCTGCGTCATTATCTCGATCGCGAGAACGGTGACCTGTTCCTGGCGCTGGGTCGCTACAACGGCAGCCGCGGGCGCCCCGAGTATCCAAACGCGGTGCTGGCAGCATGGAAGCGGTGGCAGTATTCCGAGGCGACTGTGACCATCGCGGGGGATCCGGATCCCGCCGCGGTCACCCCGGCACCCATGCGACGCGCGCTGCCGCCGGAATCGCCCGCCCGCAATCCGTTCTCGCCGCAACGTCTTGCCAATCCGTCATGAAGTCATGAAGCGCGATTCCCGCGCGGGGTACAGCGCGTCTTCGCCGGAGCTGGAGCACTGGCTGACACGCCATATCGCGCAAGGCTTCGATGCCGAGTCGCTGGTGCTGTCGATGCTGCGCTCCGGCTACGACGCTGCGTTCGCGCGCGACACGGTCAGCGCCGCAATAGGGCATCCTCAGGCCGCTGCCAGTGCGGCAGCGCCCGCGCCCGTAGCGAAGGCTGCCACAACGCCAACGGTCACCGGTGGCAACGCCTTCCGCCACAAGGATCGCGAGATGCCGGTCCTGTTCAGGCTGGAGTCGCCGCGCATCCTGTTGCTGCAGAACCTGCTCGATGACGCCGAATGCGATGCCGTCGTGGCGCTGGCGCGCGACCGCCTGCAGCGTTCGCCCGTGGTCAATCCGGACACTGGCGACGAGAACCTGATCGATGCGCGTACCAGCATGGGCGCGATGTTCCAGGTTGGCGAACATGCGCTGCTGCAACGTATCGAGGCGCGGATCGCGGCCGTGACGGGCTGGCCGGTCGAGCACGGCGAAGGCTTTCAGGTCCTCAACTACAAGCCTGGCGGCGAGTATCAGCCGCATTTCGATTTCTTCAATCCCAAGCGTCCCGGCGAAGCGCGCCAGTTGCGCGTGGGCGGACAGCGCGTTGCCACGATGGTGATCTACCTGAACAGTCCGGCCTCTGGTGGTGCCACGGCATTCCCGCGCATCGGGCTCGAGGTGGCGCCGGTGAAGGGCAATGCGGTCCTGTTCAGCTACGGCCTGCCCGATGGCGCGCTCGACGAGCGCACCTTGCACGCGGGTTTGCCGGTGGAGGCGGGCGAAAAATGGATCGCGACCAAATGGTTGCGCGAGCATCCCTACCGCAGCAGGGGCTGAACCTGCATTCGCAAGGTAGCTGAATCGCTTGCCTTTGCGTGCTCATGATTTTCCTGCAATTAGTGAAATTGCCAGATATATGTAATCTATGATTATTGATCTGGCTTCATGTTTTAAATAAATCACTCTCATAAAATCGCAAGACCCGCTTGAGGTGGTAGCTATGTGGCGATTATTTGGATTTATTTCAATAAATCAAATGATTGGCTTAATGGTGCGATCGCCTCTGGTATGGGTTTGTCAATCGTATTATTGCGAAAGGTCGATTTATGAGGGTGATATTACCATTGGTCGCATTGATGTTGTCATCGGCGGCCAATGCCGTGGTTATTGATGAAGATACTTTCAAGCGGCATGGCGGCGATACGGGAAATGTCGCTGCATCCATTCGAAGCGCCAGCGAAAAACTACGTGGGTACAGTTATGCAAAGCCCTGGCTGACCATTGGACGGATCAACGGATGCACGGCAACCTGGCTCGGCAGCAAGAATGGCTGGGCCTATTTCCTAACGGCCGCACATTGTGTTCCCTATTCGGCAACGGAAACGCCTGTACAGCTAACGTTCAACGGCTGGGACGGCAGCATCGTGGCCTCCGGACTGGGGATCGCCTATGTGCCCAAGGAGCGCGTCAAGGTTCCTGCCTACATGGGTGGGGCTTCGACGGATGTCGCCATCGTAAAGCTTCCGCTGACCAATCCGCTGAAAGACAGGGCAGGGATTCCGGTGGAGAGGCCGATTCTGAACGACAGGGAGGACGAGAAAGACCGGGCTGTCATGTTTGTCGGCTATGGAGTCTGGGGTGTAGGGCTGAACGAAGGCTATGGGCCGGAAAGCGGCGCCAGGAGACTGTACGGCCGCAGCAAGATCACGTCGATTTTCGAGAGCGACTACGGCATCGGGGCAAGCTATAAACCGGTTGGTCCTTCAGCCAACTGGGCCCGTGTCGCGGCTGGAGACAGCGGTTCGGCATGGTGGCAGATCAAGGATACGAAGCCCGTGATCGTTGCCACCACAAATGGCGGTCATTCGAAACTCTCGACGGGTGCCCGCATCTCAAAATATGCGAACTGGATTCGCTCGATTTACCCGGAAGCCCGCTTCCTCTCGGAGACCCGTCCGCAGGGCTGCATTGTCAGCCTGAGGAACGGTGCAAAGTACTGTCTCGAGGTTGGACAAAGGTCGGACTACAGTCTGCCCGCCTGGATTTACGCGCACGATGTCTTTGTACAGGCGGATAGCGGAGTTTCGGTCATGCTGTCTGACTGGGATAACCTTTCCTATAACCGACTGGCGGAGTTTGTCGGTACCGTGGAAAACGACAAACTGCGTGCCGTCAAGGCCCACAACGGAGAGACGCTGGATTTCTCAAAGCCACGGGCGATGCGTGTCACACATAGTACCCGCCCCTTGGGCTGCATCGTCAGTCTGATCTCGGCCGACAAATACTGTCTTCCGGCTGGCGAGCGCTCCGGGTACTCGCTGCCCGCGTGGATCTATGAGCACGATGTTATGGTCCAGGCGGACCCTGGCATCGGGGTCATGCTGTCTGACTACGATAACCTTTCCTATAACCGATTGGCAGTTTTCAGTGGCGTCGTTGAGAACGAAAATATGAGGAAGGTGAAAGCTTACGACGGACAGACGCTGGACTTTTCAAAGCCGCATTCCATGCGGGTAGTCCAGCAATAATCATTGGGCTGACGGCTGCCCCGTATAGCCGGTTCGTCAACTGTCATGGTGACGAGGTCGGTCAGTACCGGTCCTTTCTTGGCAAAGTGTGCCGGTACTGTATTGATGAGTCTGCCTAGACTGGGTGTACTCGGCAATTCCTGATGTACATCCATGACTTTTCCAGCCTTTCTTCCCAATCTGGCCGCCGGCTCTGGTGTGCTGCTGGCCTTTTGCGCATTTGCGCTGGTCTCGTCCATCACCCCCGGCCCCAACAATACGATGGTGCTCGCGTCCGGCGTCAACTTTGGCATCGCGCGCACCGTGCCGCATCTGCTCGGCATCAGCATCGGCTTCTCGGTCATGGTGGCGCTGGTCGGCCTGGGGCTGGGTTCGATTTTCACGGCCTGGCCGTGGATGTGGGACCTGCTGCGTGTGGTGGCCACGGCCTATCTGGTGTGGCTGGCGTGGAAGCTGGCGACGGCTGGCGGCGTGCAGGACCGCGAAGTGGCACGGCCGATGAGCTTCCTGCGCGCGGCCGCATTCCAGTGGGTGAATCCGAAGGCGTGGGTGATGGCGGTGGGGGCGTGCAGCACCTATGTGCTCGACGCCAACATCTGGGTCAATGCCCTGGCAATGGCTTGCCTGTTCGCGGTGATCAACCTGCCCAGCGTGGCTACGTGGGCGGTGTTTGGTGCTGCGCTGCGCAGCCTGCTGGCGCGGCCGCGCGTGTTGCGCGTGTTCAATGTGACGATGGCCCTGATGCTGCTGGCCTCGCTGCTGCCAATTCTCGGCGCCCACCCGCACGGGTAGTCACCAACAAAACGATTCTGGCGTCGTAGCGCGGCCTTGGTCAGTCCACTTGTACTGTCTGCGGCCGCGCCCTTGCAGGGCACGCCCTAAGAATCAAACCAGCGCGCGGATCGCGCCCAGGTTACGCCAGTAGCCCTTCACGTCCATGCCGCAGCCAAAGACGTAGCGGTCTGGTACCTGGAAGCCGCAGAAGTCCGGGTGCATCGGCTTGATCTTGGTCAGCGTCTTTTCGCACAGCACGGCGGCGTGGCATTCCTTGGCGCCCATGTCCATGATGCGCTGGCGGATGGCTGCCATCGTCTCGCCTTCGTCGAGGATGTCGTCGAGCACCAGCACCACGCGGTCCTTGACCGATTCGCGCGGCGCCACGCGCCATTGCATCTCGCCACCAACCGTCTTGTTGTTGTAGCGCGAGAGGTGGATGTAGTCGAATTCCAGCGGGAACTGCAGCTTGGGCAGCAACATGCCGGTGAAGACGACGGCGCCGCCCATCACGGACAGCACCAGCGGAAACGTGTCGCCCATCTTTTCCGTGATGTCGTGGGCCATGCGGTCCAGCGAGTTCTGAACTTCCTCGGCGCTGACGATTTCCTCGGAGTCGAGCCAGAGTTCGCGGGCCTGTTCAGCGGTCATCATGATCGTTGTCCTGTTCTTGTCTTGCTTGTCTTGCGGGGGGCTGGTGGATGGTGTCTTGCCGCTGGTCAGCGGTTGAACAGGCCCTTCATGCCACCCTTCATCGCGCCCATCTGGCGCATCATCTTCATCATGCCGCCGCCCTTGAGCTTCTTCATCATGCCCTGCATCTGGTCGAACTGATTGAGCAGGCGGTTCACTTCCTGCACCGGCACGCCGGCGCCAGCGGCGATGCGGCGCTTGCGGCTGGCCTTGATCAGATCGGGTTTGGCGCGCTCGGCCGGCGTCATGCTGTTGATGATGCCTTCCATGCGGCGCACCTGCTTTTCCGCCTGGTCCATGTTCGCGCCCTGCGCCTGCGCGGCGAACTGGGCCGGCAGCTTGTCGACCAGGCTGCCCAGGCCGCCCATCTTCTTCATCTGGCCGATCTGCGCCTTGAAGTCCTCGAGGTCGAAGCCCCCGGTCTTCTTGATCTTCTTGGCCAGCTTCTCGGCGGCTTCCATGTCCACGCCGCGCTGGGCTTCCTCCACCAGTGCGAGGATGTCGCCCATGCCCAGAATCCGCTGGGCCATGCGGTCGGCATAGAACGGCTCCAGGCCGTCGAGCTTTTCGCCCACGCCGACGAACTTGATCGGACGCCCGGTGATGTGACGCACGGACAACGCCGCGCCACCGCGCGCGTCACCGTCGAGCTTGGTCAGGACCACGCCGGTCAGCGGCAACGCGTCATTGAACGCCTTGGCCGTGTTGACCGCATCCTGGCCTAGCATCGCATCGACCACGAACAGGGTTTCGGCGGGCTTCAGTTCGGCGTGCAGCGCGGCGATCTCCTGCATCATCGCCTCGTCGATACCCAGTCGGCCGGCCGTATCGACGATCAGCACATCGTGATAGTGCTTGCGCGCCCAGTCGAGCGCGGCACGCGCGATCTCCACCGGCTTCTGGTCGGGCTGGGACGGGAAGAAGTCGACGCCAACCTGCTCGGACACAGTCTTGAGCTGGGCGATAGCGGCGGGGCGGTACACGTCACACGAGACCGTCAGGACCTTCTTTTTCTTGTTTTCCTTCAGCCACTTGGCCAGCTTGCCCGAAGTGGTCGTCTTGCCGGCGCCTTGCAGGCCGGCCATCAGGATGACCGCTGGCGGCTGGACGTTCAGGTTCAGTTCGTTGGACTTCTGGTCGCCAACGGCTTCATCGCCGCCGATGACCGCCGTCAGCTCGCGCTGCACCACGCCCACCAGGGCCTGGCCCGGCGTCAGGCTGGAGACGACGTCCTCGCCAAGGGCCTTTTCCTTGACGCGGGCAATGAATTCGCGCACGACTGGCAATGCCACGTCGGCTTCGAGCATGGCAAGGCGCACTTCGCGCAGCATCTCGGCGGTATTGGCCTCGGTCAGTCGGGCCTCGCCGCGCATGGTCTTGACGACCCGCGCCAGGCGTTGAGTGAGGTTATCCAGCATGGCAGGAAGAGGGAGGAAAATCGGCTTGAGAGCGGGGCGCAGGTGGTGCCGTGGCAGCATTGTGGCGGGAATCCACCAGCGAATCCACCGGCATTGGCACTAAGGTAAACTGCGCAAATGGCCATTGTACTGTATGCCTTGACGGCACTTCTCTACTGCGGCCTGGCCTTTCATGGCTGGGCGACCCGCAACCCGCGACTGGCGGCGGCCGGCGGGGCCACACCTGGCCATCCGGGGCGTCCCGG